>JAZUHQ010000101.1:0-4710 GCA_045641805.1 Lachnospiraceae bacterium | reverse complement strand
AACAAGCATACCTAAGCTTAAAAGCTTGTAAGTCTTTGTCACATAAAGGTTATCAAACTTCTCTGCAACGGTTGCCGGTCTTGCAAACTGAGGATCCTGCTCGATCATCTGTCTGTATGCTTCCTCGCTGCTGCCCTCTGTGAAAGCATCAATCGCCAGCATAAATGGATTTTCCTGATCAAGATATTCTCTTGTACCAGCCAGTGTCTCTTTGATAAACTTTGTGGATTCTGCATTCCAGTCAAGGTTAGCGAGCACTGCATCCTTACGAGTGATATCGGACTCGCTCATATCTTTGATACGCTCGTCATAGAAATATGGCATCTCTGTCAGGAAGGTGAATGTATCATATCTGGACTTTGCATAGTCAGCGGAACATGTACCTACATTCAGGGCATCCTGTGGATTCTCGATACCATACTGTTCAAGGTAATCATAGTCAGAGCAGATACCAAGGTTCTCGTAAATAGCCGGAGAATAAGCCACGCAGTATGGGGCTTCAGGCTCACCATAGTTGATTGGCACATCCTCACGCTCAGGAAGGCTTCTCATCTCATCATAGATTTCCGGTGTCTCATGAGTGATATACCAGTAAACGCCACCGAATCCGGCATTATGAAGAGAATAGATAAAACTTGGCTTGATCTCATCGATCAGATGCATCATTGCCTCTGTTTCAGGAATTGGTGAATTCCAATTCAGTTTCTTGTACTGAATTGGGAATGTCCAGTCTACCTGCTTAAAGCCGGCAGGTCTGAAGAAGTTTCTGGAATAGTTGTAAAGGGTATAAGGTCCCTTGATCCATTTCTCGTTGAGCTTGTAGCCATCTGCATCCCATGCCTTCACCACATACCATGTGTAATCCAGCTCTTTGCGGAGTTCTTCACTCTCAGCCAGCTTTCTTGTGAAATACTCGAGCATGGCTGTACCGATTGGCTCATTTGGATGAGGCAGGCCAAACATCAGGGCGTTCTGGGAACCCTCACCGATCTTGAGGCAAAGGAGCGGACGATCCTCTCTTGTTCTTCCGATCTCGAAAACAGATACCACCTCAGGGTAGTCTGCAGCCAGCTGTCTGGAGCTGGCATCCAGTTCCTCTAATGTGAGGAAAGCATCATATTCAGGAATATCTGCCAGTAATTTCTCAAAAATGTCTTTCATGTCGATCTTCCTTTCGGGTTATTGTCTTTCTTCATTTTACCGATAAAACCTCATAAAGTCCAGAATAACCCCGAAGGGTACCAGGGGTACCCGCCGAGGTTTTCTTTTCATTCATAGATTATCGGATGTTCAAAGCTGAATCACATTAATCTGCAAAGTATGTGTATGTCCATTCAGCCCAGCCCCACTGACCGATACCGTCAAGTGGAACGTTCTTTACATTAGCGCCGTTAGCATCGTAGCAAGCGTATGTAAGAATAGGAACCATTGGAAGCTCCTCTGCAAGGATTGCCTGAGCTGCCTTGTAAGCTTCTGCTCTTGCTGCCTGGTCGCCTGTTGTGCCACCAGCGATAAGAAGAGCATCTATTTCCTCGTTGGAGTAAGAACCGATGTTATCGGAACCGCCAGTACCAACCTTAGCTACAAGTGCGGATGGGTCTGGACCCATGAAACCACCCTGAAGTTCGATATCAAATGCTTTGTTTGTGTAAACCTTATCAGACCATGCATTGTACTCGAGAACTTCTACGATGATCTCGATACCAGCCTCAGCTGCTGCAGCGGAGATCAGTTTAGCTGCATCAGGATAACCGGAACCTTCAAATGCTGTGATTGTAAGGCCCTTTACATAGTAACCATCAGCGTCTGCTTCGTAACCAGCCTCTTCGAGAACAGCCTTTGCTGCTTCGATATCATAGGAACCAGGAACATCTTCTGTGTTTGCACACCACTCAAGAAGAGATGGGTACATGGAGTATTCAGGTTCGAGAAGGCCATTGTAAAGCTTTGTGGAAATCTCATCTCTGTTGATGCAAAGGGAGATTGCTGTTCTTACTGCCTGATCTGCAAGTGTCTCATTGTTAAAGTTGAAGATAATACGCATTGGAGATGGGTACTCATTTGTCTTCATCTCAACGGATGGATCAGCTAAAAGCTCGTCCTGGTAAGCTGTTGGGATTGCTTCATAGAAATCGATCTCGCCGTTCTTGAAAGCCTGAACAGCTGTGGACTCATCAGCAACGATAGAGAATACAACTTCGTCAAGGTATGGCTCTACAGCTGCATACTCGCTCTTAACGATAGATGTGTACTCACCAGCCTTGAACTCGTTAAACTTAAAGTTACCGGATGTGACAGGTGCTGTTGTTGTTGCTTCATTCTCTGCCCAGCTCTGGCCGTTGTTGAATACGTGCTCAGGAACGATGAATGTACCGTACCAGCCAAGAAGAGGAACAAAAGACACGTTTGCTTCCTTGAGGTTGAAGACTACTGTGTAGTCATCCGGAGTCTCGATATTATCAACATATGTCTGTACTGTGGAAGAGAAGTAACAGGATGTCTCAACGTCCTTCATTGTATCAAATGTGTACTTTACGTCTTCTGATGTTACATCTTCGCCATCGGACCACTTCACACCTTCCTGAAGGTGGAATGTTAATGTCAGTGCGTCATCAGACCACTCCCAGTCAGTTGCAAGATCAGGAATAACTGTCTTGGATGCATCCATCTTGCAGAGACGATGGAAAAGGTTCTGAGAGATTGGATAGTAGTTGTCATCTGGGTAAAGGTCAGGGTTAAAGGACATTGGATCGCCAATGGAACGAACAACGAGTGTGCCGCCTGCCTGGATGTCAGATGCATCCTCTTCGCCTGCATCCTCTGCCTCTGTTTCCTCTGCTGCTGCCTCAGTTGCTGCTGGCGCTGGTTCCGGAGCAGGAGCTGGCGCTGGCTTGCTGCCGCAGCCTGCTAAAAGACCTGCTGTCATCGCAGCTGCAAGTGCGAGTGAAAGTGCTTTTTTCATGTGTTTTGCCTCCATAATATAAGTTAAATAATGAATCTATGAATAACCGTTCCCTCACGGTTTATTCCGGTTTTAAGCATTCAGGTGACACGCGACAAAGTGTCCAGGTTTGACTTCTTTCAGTTCCGGATAAACGCTGCACTGATCACAGCTGCAATAGCAGCGAGGTCTGAAGTAACAGCCCGGTCCCGGACAAACCGGTGTCGGTGGTTCACCATCAATATCAATGATCTCCATTTTTTCATTCACATCAATGGAACCACAGTTACTGATCAGGGCCTTTGTGTATGGATGTTGTGGATCTTTGACCACTTCATCCGCCCTTCCGTACTCCACGATCCTGCCGAGATACATAACAGCGATCTTATCAGAGATATAACGGGTCAGGGCAATATCATGGCTGATGAAAACCACGGCCGCATTCTTCTCTTTGCTCAGTTCCAGAAGCATGTTGATGATCTCCGCACGGACAGATACATCCAGCATGGAAACCGGCTCATCCGCAACGATGAATTCAGGCTCAAGGAACATGGCTCTGATAATGGAGATACGCTGAAGCTGACCACCGGACAGTTCGTGCGGATAGCGCTTCATGATATTTTCAGCAGGTCTCAGGCCGCCTCTCTCAAGAGCTTTGATGCACATGTCAATGCGCTCTTCCTTGTCTTTGCCAATGCCATGAATGGCAAGCGGACGAAGCAGGATCTGCTCGATCGTATCCTTTGGTGTAAAGGAATCATAAGGATTCTGGAAAACGATCTGGACCATACGTCTGAAAGCTTTCGGATCCTTTTTGATCAGCTGGGATGTGGACTGGCCATGGATGAAGACATCACCCTTGGTTGGATTCTCCAGTCGTGTGAGCATACGGCCCATGGTGGATTTACCACAGCCGGATTCACCGATAATGCCCAGTACTTCTCCTCTCTCGATGTCTAAAGACACATCTTCCACTGCCTGGACAAAGAGCTTTTTGCCTTTGTTTCTGGCCTTGAGTTCCTTGTCATTGGACTTATAAGGATAATACTTGCAGATATGGTCGATATGAATAAAGGATGAATTTTCAGCCATTAGTCTTCACCTCCCACTCTGTGACAGGCAACCACTCTGCCTTCCGGCAGGTTGACCTTCGGTGGTTTAACGCTGATACATTTCTCTGTCTTATAAGGACAGCGTTCTGCAAAAACACAGCCTTCATGCTTGATGGACTGATCCGGCAGGAAGCCCGGAATGGCTTTCAGTTCCTGAACCTCACCCTTTAAGGATGGGAAGGCACCAAGTAAGCCCTGGGTGTATGGGTGCTTTGGATCGGATAAGACATCCTTGGTGTAACCCACTTCCATAAATTCACCGGCATACATCACCGCTGTCTTGTTGCAGGACATGGACACGACAGACATATCATGTGTGATCATGATACGGGTCATATCCAGTGTTTTTTCCATCTCTACCACTTCTTTTAAGATCTGACCCTGAGTGACAACGTCCAGCGCTGTGGTCGCCTCATCGAAGATCAGCAGATCCGGATGATGGATCAGGGACAGTGCAATGGCTGTACGCTGGAGCATACCACCGGAGCACTCATGTGGGTAGAGTCTGTAGACACGTTCAGGGAGATTCACCAGCTTAAAGAGGTCAAAGACTCTCTTCTGGATCTCCGCTTTGGTCGCCTTTGGCTCGTGAACGCGGTAGATATCTTCAAACTGAGCACCAATTCTGTGTACAGGACTCATAGAGTTCATGGCTTT
>JAZUHQ010000100.1:0-2276 GCA_045641805.1 Lachnospiraceae bacterium | reverse complement strand
TATTGACCACCCAGGCGGAAGCCGTCATATGGCAGGTCGTATTGTCCCTGACCAGGATGTCCGGATAGAGATGGAGCATACGGAGCATGGAAGCCTGATCCGCAGCTTCCTCCTCATTGAAGGGGATATAGTTTTCTATTTGCTTGATCAATCGCTGATTCATTTGTCATTTCCTTTCTGAACCTGGTTGGCGCTTAACCTATGATAAAAGCTTACCGGGTTTATCTTTAACAAGCGATAAAAGTATACCAGGTTCACTTATAACATACGATAAAAGTAAACCAGGTTCAATAAATGTTGCAAAAATATTACCAAATATTAAAAAAATACTAAAAAAGTACAAGAAATGTAACAATCGTCCCTTTTCTTTTAGATGCTTTGGCCCTATAATATAATAGAGTGCGTTTTAATATAGGGGGTAGTATGCCATTTTTTCAGAAAGGGTTCTGAAATGCCGGCAGAAAGGTCCCGAAATCATAGATATTGAATAGAGGATTTTTACATGAGTGATCACAATCATAATCATGAAGAAAAAATAAAACATAGACACAGTCATCATGCGGAGACGGCAAACAGTATTGACTGGGACTGCCTTGTCAGAGATGTGCTGAGACAGTGGCTCTTTATTCTGATGGCAGGTATCAGTGCGGCATTATTGATCGGGGCTGTCATGCAGTTCAGGTACAAACCGGTCTATTCCACGACAACGACCTTTGTTATCGGTAAGAATGGTTTCTCCAACAACATGATCTACGAGAACCTGAATTCTGCTGAGGAGATTACCAAGCTCTATCAGCACATCGTAGACAGTACCGTGCTTAAAAAGAGCGTGTGTGATGATCTGGGACTGAGTGCCCTCAATGCGACCACCGATGTCAGCACCGTCACCAACTCCAACCTGATGAATCTGAAAGTCACTGCCGATAGTCCGAAGCTGGCCTATGAGATCAGCAGTGCCATCAACCGCAATGCCACACAGCTGATGGCAGAGCTGGGTGATGATGTCATGATCCATGTGCTGACAGAGCCATCCGTGCCAACCAAGGTGAGCAATCCTCTGGATACGTCCAGATACATGAAGTATGGTGCAGCAGTAGGTGCCGGTTTGGCCCTTCTGATCTTTGCCTATATTTCCTACATCAAAGATACGATCAAAAACAGAAAAGATATCGAAAAGAAACTGGATACCAAGCTGGTCGGTACCATCTATCACGAGAAAAAGCGCAAGGCAAGACATCAGCTGATGAAGAAAAAGAAGAAGGTGTCCCTCCTTCTGGATCAGCCGCTTCTGAGCTTCCGATATGTGGAATCCTGCAGATTGTTAGCGTCCCGTGTGGCACTGAGCATGAAGCGTGAGAATGCCAAGACACTCATGATCACTTCCGTCTCAGAGAATGAAGGTAAGTCAACGATTGCTGCCAATGTCTCTCTGGCACTGGCTCAGGAAGGCTACAAGGTATTCCTGGTAGACTGTGACTTCAGAAAACCTTCTCAGTATAAGATTTTTGAGGTGGATAAAAATGAAGCCCAGGGCAAGGACTTTACAGCGACCATCGCAGATAAGAGCGAGATCCGCTTTATGCGTTATAAGGGCAGCAGTAACTTAAACCTCCTTCTTTCGATCGCACCAAAGCGCAAGCCATGGAGCAAGGATTCCATGGAACACCTGAGAAAGGTCATCATGACCCTGCGCAAGTATTCCGACTTTGTCATTCTGGATACATCCCCAATGGCCATGGTTGCGGATGCGGAGGAGTATGCAACGATCGCTGATGCGTCCATGCTGGTTGTTATGCAGGATGTCATGGAAGCCGGCTATATCAATGATGCCATCGATTCCTTAAGACATACAGGCACAAAGATCTTAGGTTGTGTCTTCAACAATGTCAAGTCAGGCCTGGGTGAGCGTATGGGTTCCTACGGTCATTATGGCAGCGGCTATGGTTACTATGGTTATGGCAAGCAGTCTGATAAAAAATCAGGCAAGTAAGTAAGAAGAGAAAAGGACTTATTATGGCAGAGTATTCTAATGAACGAACAATAGAAGAACCTGAAAAAATAGATATTTTCAATGTCCTTGTGGCTTTATGGAAACAGATCAAACGGACATGGATCCTGGGTGTGCTGCTGGTAGCACTGGGAACAGCCGGTCTTGGCATTCGTGCCAGACTCAGCTATGTACCGATGTACAGAGCCTACTGTGATCTGATCGTCAATGCGGACTCCCGTCAGAGTACCTATGTGAACCGTGTGACGGTTCAGCAGCTGAGCACGAC
>JAZUHQ010000099.1:0-12843 GCA_045641805.1 Lachnospiraceae bacterium | reverse complement strand
CCGACTTGGAATCGGAGAAACAGAAGTCGGCATGGTTGATACCCATGGCATCAAATGTCTCTGCGATGTGCTCTGCCTGGTATACGGAGTTCACTTCTGCGGAACAGTAAAGGATACCTACCTGCTGTACATCAGGGAAGAGTTCTTTTAAGATCTCAGCCTGTGCTTCCAGAGGAGAAAGATCGTTGGTACCTGTGACATTCATACCTGTACAGCCATTCTCATCCAGCTCAATATCCAGAGCGGAAGCAAAGCTTGTGATGGATGTCGCTACGACAGGCACCTCATTGGTGGCATTGGCACAAGCCTGAAGGGCTGGTGTTGCATTGGCCATGATCAGGTCATAATCGCTGGATACGAACTGATTGGCAATTGTTGCACATGTCTGGGAATCACCCTGGGCATTCTGGAAATCGAAATTAAACTTGTAACCGGATTCTGCACCAAGTTCGTTCAGTGCATCCTCAAAACCCTGAGTTGCCTGGTCTAAAGCTGCATGCTGAACCAGCTGGCAGATACCGATATTAAACTCTTCTCCCACCTCAGCTTTTGTCTCAACATCTGCTGCTGCCTGTTTAGAACCACAAGCTGTCATCATAACTGCTGCCATTGCCATCATAGCACCGGCTGTCATCATCTTTTTAAAATTTTTCATCTGTCTAACCCCTTTTCTATCGTCTTCTGTTTATGTGAACCTTCCACTTTAGCGCTTGAAAGTTCAACGCTTTAAATCACGTGATTATTTTATCATCCCCAGCCCGCACTTTCAATCGATTTAACGCGCTGAAGCATTGAAATATCAGGATATAAGCATCGAAAAATTCGATGCTTTCACCTTAAAGAATACAGAGAAATGCCGTTCACTTTTCGTATATTATGATATGATAGATAAGGTGATTAAATTGAAGAAAATATTATTTGGATTATTTTTAGCGATCGCCGGTACGGCGATGGCCGGATATATAGGCGGCAACTATTACTTTTCCCATCATTACTTCCCGGGTACCATGATCTGTGGTGTCAACGCAGGTCTGCAGACTCCGGAAGACATCAGGGATCTCTTAAAAGAAGATACGGACAATTATGTCATCAAAGTGACGAGTGGCGCCATCAAAGACAAGCTCAAAGGTCCCGATGCAGGTCTTACCTACACCTGTGTCAAGGACGAAACGATTCTTCCCGGACTTCTGGATGCCCAGGACACAAGACTCTGGTTCAACCATCTTCAGGAAACTTTCGAAAACGACTATGACGTCGTTCTGGATGAGGACACACTCCGAAAATCCATCGAATCCTTAGATTGTATTGCTTCCGATCAGGTACAGCCTTCCACGGATGCCTACATCGACAAACAGGACGGCAAATACGTGATCATCCCTGAGGTTCAGGGTAATGAGCTCAATAAAGATGTCTTCTTTGAAGAACTCAAGGGACATATCTTAAGCAGGGACAGTGCTTACGCACCGGATTGCTACATTCCTCCTGTGGTCACTTCCAAGTCCAAAGAACTGACCAAACAGATCGAGGCCTATGAACAGGTGGCTAATAACGTCATTACCATCAGCAGTCCTTACGAGGAGATCACTCTGGAAGGAGAGGAACTGGCCAAACTGATCACATTGAAAAACGGCAAGGTCAAGGTGCGCACATCCAAGCTGGAAGCGTATGTGGAAGACAAGATCCGCTGGCAGTTCAATACCATCGGTGACACCAAATGGGTCTCCACACCGGGCAGTGGTTCCTTCTCTGTCTCCGGTGGCACTTACGGCAACGTCGTCGACTGTGAAGGCACTGTGGAAAAACTGAAGGAAGCCATTCTGGATGCCCAGGAGATCACCATCTCCCCAGCCTACTCCAAAGCTGAGACCTATCTCTCCAACGGCGGCCTTGGCAGTACCTATATCGATGTCAACATTGCCAAACAGAAGGTATGGGTCGTTTATAATGGCGAGGTTGTCTTGACGAGCAAATGCGTAACCGGTAATGTTTCCGAGAACAACGGAACCCCAACCGGTATTTACTGGATCGAATACAAACGTGAAAACTATCAGATGAATGAATACGGCAACGGTGTGATCGTCAAACGCTGGATGTGTATCTCCAACGAGACCGGTGTAGGCCTTCATGATGCCAAGTGGCGCAGCAGCTTCGGTGGTAATATTTACAAGACCAACGGTTCCCACGGCTGTGTCAACCTGCCAACCAAGGCAGCAAAGCAAATATATGAATACGCCTTCGGCACCATGCCGGTGGTCGTTCACTAACGCAAACAGGACCAGGTTCAAGAGAACCTGGTCCTGTTTAGGTTGGGGCATCCTGCTGAGGGTTTGGATGCCCCGGATGATTCTATATGGAGACGTTGTTGCTAAGTTAATCTTCCACGTAACGGAAACGGCCAACCAACTCTTCCGTACGCATTCGGTTGATAAAAGCCTTGCCATCGGTCTTTCTGATGGAACGGATGACCGTAGAGGCTTCCGCGCCGGACACGACCGAATAGACCATGAATTTGCTGGTGTGGGCATAGGCACCTTCACCTGTCAGAATCGTGGCACCATGACTGCTGACCAGCTTGATCACCTCACAGATCTCCTGCGGATAATCGGTGACCACCAGCAAGGTTTCCTTGCTGTACTTCTTATAAAGAAGGTGAACCACCTGTGTGGACACAAACTGGAAGATGATCGAATACATGGCCTTATCAAGACCAAAGAGAATACCCGCAGCCAGCAGGATACAGATATTCAGTCCCAGGATCAGGTTCCAGGAATCCTTGCCGGTCTTCTTGGACCGGTAGATGGATAAGATGTCCGTGCCACCGGATGTGGCACCGGCTCTGAGACAGAGACTGATGACCGTACCGTTAATAAGACCGCCGAAGATACTGATCAGCAAGGTATCTTCTGTCAGTGTATAGACCGGAATCAGGTCTGTCAGAAAGCTTGTCAGCACAACCATGACAATGGTGTAAATGGCAAATTTACGGCTGATGTATAAAAATGCGATCACTAATGGAATGGCATTTAAGGACAGGTTGATCAGGGAATAAGGAAGTTCCAGACCAAAAAACATCTGAACGCTTCGCTGAATCAGGATACTGAGTCCTGTGGCACCGCCCGGATAAAGGCCGCCGTTTCTTACCATGATCTTGATGTTGGCTGCCATAAGGCAGGCTGCAAAACAGACCATCAAGAGCTGCATCCATTTACTCTTCATTCGAACATCCAGTTGTTCGTTCAGTTTTTCCATTTCTTTCCAATTCCTCCGTGCAAGCATACTTTAACACCTTTTTTCACAGCTGGAAAACACCAAATCACTCTCATTGCCACAACCAAATGGTTGTGGTAGAATAAAAATAACACAGGGTAAGGACTACCCTGTGCTGATTAACAAATTAATTTGAGGTCTATATGAATTTTACATCACTTCGTTATTTTCAGGCTGTTGCCGAAGAACTGAATATTACCCACGCAGCTGAAAAGCTCTTTATCTCCCAGCAGGCGCTCTCCAAAAACATCATCAGTCTGGAGGAGGAACTGGGTGTGCCGCTCTTCATCCGTACACCGAGTCTTCGTCTGACCTATGCAGGCCAGGAGCTTTTACAGCATGCCTCGGAGATTCTTCAGAGGGAGCGTGAAATGCGTATCCTGGCAGAAGATATCGGCAGCAGCAAAAAGGGACGTCTGCGTCTTGGCATCTCCCATACATGCGGACGTGCGATTCTGCCTCTGCTCCTTCCTCGTTTCCAGAAGTCCCATCCTTTTGTGGATCTTTCCATTCTGGAAGGCAATACCATGGAGCTCTCCTTCGCCTTAAACCAGGGCGATCTGGATCTGATCATCGGTTTCTCTCCGATCGAACCGGCCGAAGCCGTTGAAGTCCCTCTGGTCGTGGAGCGTCAGTTCCTGGTAGCCAATGAAGGGCTCCTTCGCAGCCATTTCGGAAGCGAGACTGAATGCGTCATCAAAAACAGCCAAAATGAGCCGGATATCAGTCTTTTTAAAGACTTGCCATTCATCACGCTGAAAAAAGGTAATCGTCTGCGTACCATCTTTGACCAGTACTGCCAGAAGATGCATTTCCATCCCAATATCATCCTTGAGATGGAAAATATCGAAACCGCTTTTGCACTTGCCCAGAGCGGCATGGGACTTACCTTCTATCCTGAGCTTTTCCGCCTGTGTATCCCTCATCCGGTGAAAAAGGGAGAAAAAGTCCACTTCTTCCCGATCGGCGACGAATCCACCTTCGGTAAACTGGTGATTGCCCGTAACGACCAGGCCTACCAGACAAAAGCGGCCAGAGACTTTGTCGCCCAGTGCCAGAGTGATTTTTCAATGCCTCAGTTCTTACACATCGAAGAGTAGACTAAATCTCCTCTCCACTTTTATGATCTGCTGCATTACGGAAAAATTCCAGGAAACGGCTTGGTGCCACACTGAATGGTTTAAACTTTTTCCATGCCAGTACCGTACGCATGGAAACCTCCGGATACAGGGGTCTGAAGGCAAATTTTTCATGGTCAAACAGACTGACCGCACCTTCTACCGCAAAAGAATAAGTCACACCTTCAGCAACCATGTAAGCAGCATTGTTTACCATGTTGTGATAGGTAAAGATATTCAGATTCTGGAGATCCTCATGAAGCCAGCTCTCCAGTTCTTTCTGAATCGCCGTACGGCTGGAAACCGCCAGTGGCAGGTGAAGAATATCCTCTCGTGTCAGATAGGGTTTCTTTGCCAGGGGGTCGCCTGCAGGCATTAATACGCCCCATCGTTCTTTACCCGGCATACGGATGTAGTCGTATTTTGTAATATCGATCGGTTCCAGAAGCAAGCCAAAGTCCAGAAGGCCATGGTCCAGCTGTTCTTTGACGTACTCCGCGTTGTTCGCATAAAACTCATAATGTACGTTCGGATACATTTCCCGAAAATCTGCCATGGCACGGACAAGCAGGCTCACGGAGCCAAGGCCGCCACTACCGATCGATACAACGCCGGAAAGTTCTTCTTCCATACGGAAGGCATCTTCCAGTTTTTCCATCAGTGTGACAATCTCTTCTGCCCTCTTTAAAAACAGCATACCAGCATCGGTCAGAACCAGACGCTTGCCACGTGTAAACAAAGTCGTGCCAAGCTCCTCTTCCAGCTGAGCGATCTGACGGCTCAGCGTCGGCTGTGTCACATGAAGCACATCCGCTGCTCTGGATATATTTTCTTCCTCAACGATGGTCATAAAATACTGCAAAGTTCTAAATTCCATAAGCCCCTCCCGCAGAAATACATATCGGTTATACATTTCTAAAAGTATACATTCTGTCTATACTTTTAGATTAACAAGGGCGCAAACCTTCGTCAAGGCCATGGCCCTACGCACATAGACTGCAAAATAATAATGCCCCGGAAACCATTGTTCCAGGGCATTAAATTAGCTGCCACATACGGGGAGTTCTGTGGCAGCTAAAAAGGAGATTTACAAAGTACTGACCCCCACGAAATAATTATGTTGCAGTCCATAATTCAAAAAGGGAAGGAGTGTGAGAGCCAGTATAGTGTTTATAAATCATCCTCACAAAACTGTATTTGGAGGGAGGGTCATGTGAAGATGTTTATTATCTTTTGACATCCTCATTGTAAGTCCGAATCATAAATATGTCCAATACCTATACCAAATACACTTCTATGCATCCAGTGTATACTTTTGAATTTATTCTGATCCGGATATTTCCTCACTCAGCCTCTATTCTATCAGCTATGTTTCCAATAGACAAGAAAGAAAATTAAAAAGGACTGCCGCATACTGAGGGGTATTGCGACAGCCTTAAAAAAGGAGATATTCTGATTCCGGACATGAAATTACGTTGCAGTCGTTCATTCAAAAGGAAAAGGGAGAAAACCGGAACCAGTATGCTATTATATGTTAAACATCTTCACAATAGTGTAAGTGGAGGGTAATCATGTGAAGACGTTTGCCTCTGTTGTTATCTGTATTCTACACTCTCTTTTCAAACATGTCTAATACCTATACAGAATAGTGTTCTATGCGTTTTATGCATGCTTTTCACATTCCTCTCATGTGTTTATTCCAAAACAGCCGAAAATAGTGTATGATAAATGCAGTAACATCTTCAGGAGGACCCCCATTATGATTACAATTAATAAAGAAAAATGTATCGGCTGCGGACTTTGTGCAAAGGATTGTTTCCCTGCACAGATCGAGATCAAAGACAAAAAAGCCCTTGCACTGAATACCAACTGTATTGACTGTGGCCACTGTATTGCCATTTGTCCGATGAATGCAGTTACACTGGATGGCTATGATGCCAATGAGATACTTGAGTATGACCAGATTGATATGGACATCGCACCTGCGACCTATCTCAACCATTTAAAAGGACGCAGAACCATCCGTAACTTCAAACCTACTCCTGTGAATGACGAAGCACTTCAGATGATTCTGGATGCAGGCCGTTTCTCACCTACAGGCGGTAACCTTCAGAACGTTTCCTACTATGTCTCCAGAGACAATCTGCCTGAGTTTAAAGACATGGTCATGGAAGAACTGAAAAAGATGGGTGATGAAGATCAGGCATCCGGTATCAAGAATGGCTGGTACAGCGATCTTTGGCTTGAAATGTATGATGAATACAAGAAAGATGGCACAGACCGCCTCTACTTCAATGCCGGCACTGTCATCGTGATCTCCAGTAACTCTCCACAGGCTGCCTGCATTGCAGCTGCCCATATGGAAACAATGATCTATACGCTCGGCCTTGGCATGCTCTACAGTGGCTTTACCACACGTGCCGTCGCTCATGGCAAAGGATTACAGACTTATCTGAAACTGAAAGACACTTACTCCGTTCATGCGGTACTTGTCATCGGTGAACCTGCTGTCAACTATAAACGTACTGTTCCTAGAAAAGCAGCAGATGTCATTATGAATTAATTACCGGGAGCTTATCTGCCCTAGGAAGAAACTATGCACACCCTCAACCCGAGACAAAGAATCTACGAAATCATTGAAGCAGCAGATGGTCATGATCGCCTCAGCAGGGCTTATGACTTTATCATGATCGACTGTATCATCCTATCTCTTCTGCCGCTGATCTTTAAAACTGAATATGAATCGCTGGTTCTGATCGACCATGCCATCGGCTATATCTTTCTTCTGGACTATTTCCTGAGACTGATCACCGCCGACTATAAGCTGGGACTCCGAAAAAAATCCTTCTACCGCTATCCATTTACTTTTATGGCGGTGATCGATCTTCTGTCTATCCTGCCTTCATTCCTCATGCTGAATCATGCATTCAGACTGTTTAAGATTCTTCGTCTTCTCAGGATCCTGCGTATTTTCAAAGCCTTCCGATATTCCAAGAGTGTGACGATCATCACTCGTGTCTTTGCCAAAGAACGAGATCCTCTGCTTGCAGTGGCTATCATGACTGTCTGCTATGTTCTGACCATTTCCATCGTCATTTTCAATGTGGAACCGGATACCTTTGATTCTTTCTTCGATGCCCTCTACTGGGCCATTGTATCTCTGACCACGGTAGGTTATGGTGATATCTATGCCGTTTCCAAGGTCGGCAAAGTCATTACCATGATCTCTTCCCTCTTAGGTATCGTCATCATTGCACTTCCATCCGGTATCATTACCGCCGGCTACATGGAAGAACTTCAGGAAGAAAAAGAAATGGAGAGGGAACGAAAACGTCTGGAAGCAGAAAAAAACAATTATATTGATAAATTTACAGAGTAAAGAAAAAGATCCTGTGACCGCGCTGATAAGAATCAGCTGCACATCACAGGATCTTTTGTCATCATCGCCGGTACAGTGGTGGTTACAGGCCGCTGCCCTGATCCTTCTCTTCAGAAGCATCCGTAAACAGGGCATAGACCTGGTGCGATGAGGCCATTTTCTCCTTCTCTGTCTTTTTGAGAGGGCGTTTTCCTATCAGATCTTTCCCAAGAAAAAGTGCTGTCAAAAGAACAAGAAGGATTTCCATTCCCAGCATAACCAGCCAGTCATCCGCCACAAATCCGGCCAGACGGATCATTTTTGCAGTCACACCAACATAATAGAGAATATACAGGCTGATCATCCCCAGGATACAGCCCCCGATCACCGCCATCTCCTCCAAAGGGAAGGCTTTTTTCATGCGTCTTTTCGCGCGTCTTTTCTCCTTCGGTTTCTGTGGTTTTTCTCTGATCTCAGCTACCGGGCAGACATCGATCCTTTCCGGCTTCTCTCTTTCCTTATTTCTGATCACCAGTTGCCCCGGAGAAAAATCATCATTTCTCACGAGCCGAAACAGCTCATAGACCATCATCACCCCTTCCCTATCCTGATGATCCGTATATTCCAGAAAGAGGGAGGAGATATTTTTAAGTCCCTCTTCAAACGAGCCTTGATAGCCGGGCACATAGGCGAAATACAGTCTTGTCATCTCAGGGTCCATATAGATACAGCCCGGATCCATCAGAAGACTGTCCGGATCAAGAAGATAGATCTCCATCTCTCTGACCAGCGTACTCAGACTTTTGAGTATGCCCCCGATCATGGACTGGTCGATCATCCGCCTTGTCAGACACAGCTGAAGACTGAGAATCCCGGTGATATCATAACTGAACAGATGCTTGCCATCGGTCTGCTGATCCATAAAAGAAAGCAATGTTTCCGCCTTCTGTCCCTGAAGCATCTTGGCTTCATAGCCATCTGGCTCTGTATCCGGATGTCGGATCATCATATAATATCTGCTGGCATCTCTACTGTAAGTGATCTCCACTTCTCTCACCTTCTTTCAACAATTTTTCCCATCGGTCTTTCATGTAATCCACGTGTTCAAAAGTCACTGTATAAGAAGCCTCCCATCGGCTTCCCGTAAATACCGCTGTCCCCGAAACAGGAATTCGAAATCTTCCTCCAACGATTCCCTTGCCGGCCTCTTTTTCTCGGAAGGCCTCATGGTCTGTCCTCCGTGCCATAATGAGTACAGATTTCGTATCCACCACTTCACCTTCTTCAGTAAAAGCTGCTTTCTCTGCCATCGCCATGGCATCAGACCACATGACCACCTGGTCATGATAAAAAAAGATCAGACACAATAATCCGATCACAATAAAAGTAACCATGGGAACGATCAGCGACGCCTCCACGGTCAGGCTTCCCTTCCACTTATTCACACTTTTCTACCCCCATCCTTGTATCAGCCAATATGCTGCAAACAGGAACGGCAGAAAGGGCATTTCTGTTTTTCTGTCTGCCTTTCCTGCCAGAAGCATAAAGATTCCTCCTGCTGCAGATAACAGCAGGGCCCACATCAGAAGCCCTGTCATCCGGCTTATCCCCATACACGATCCCAGGCACAGGCAAAAAAGGCCATCTCCATAACCGATCTGCTCATGACTGATTCTTCCTATAAGCAGAAGAAGAACTCCGGGGATCATGCCTGCCGGATGAAAGGTCCCTGATGTCACGATTAGTATCAAGGCCATCAAGATGGGTGGCAGAGGATGAAATTCTCTCTTTCTCAGATCCGAGTAAACCGGATAGATAAACAAGGCCAGCATCCCTGCCTGCCATACATGCTCACTCATCTCACCCTCCACATCTGCCACAGCCCCGAAGCCCTCGCTCGCGGGCATTCTCCAAGGTCATCACTGCCAGGGTTCTCTTCAGTCCACTACAGTGGCTGTCTGTATGCCAGGCATCTCCCATGTCCGTGACATAAACAGTCCCTTGATGCTCCTTTCCCCTGCAGTAATGACAGGCTTTGTATCTGCTTCCATCTTTATTTCTCAGAAGATCCAGTGTGGCATAGGACACTGTCCGGACGGACAGATGAATGTAGGTACAGTCTTCACGCATGTGATAGACCACGCCATTCTCTGCCACATAGACCATCGTCCTATCTCCCTCACCATCTCCGCTCTGATCATCCAGAGGGACACCTGTCCACGCTCTGGCACTGACCCTATCAGACAGAGGAATTGTAAAACCGGGAAGAATGAATCCGGTCACTTTAACCCTATAAACTGCCTTGAGTCCAAATACAGGATCCTGACGGTCAGTGGTCACCCAAATGCCTGCCTTGCCTCCGCTGATTTTTGAAAAATCGATCTGACTGTCTCCCAGATGGCTGTAAAACGACACTAACACTTCAGGAACAAATAGGTCGTTTTCCCACATGGAATAGACAGCGCACTCTCTGACGGTTCTGCATAGGCAGGCATTCACCTGTCCGGCGATCAGGAGCACGTTCAACAAACCGGCAAGAAGCAGGCAGGCTCCCATCATAACGGGAAGGGCCAGTGCTGCTTCCACTGTCAGGCTCCCGCTCACTGTGGAGGCAGACCGGTGTGTGCTTCCGGCCTTTGTGTCTGCATCTTCGCCTGCCATATTTGCTTTATTTACAGATTGAATGGTTGGATGAGACCCGGGCATCATGTTTTGTATTATTCGGGTTGGTATCGCATACTTTCTGATCACGGTCCCATCTTCCCTGTGTGTGTTAAAACCGAAAGCACAAACCGCTCTGCCTCCTTTCCTGAGTTATTTGTATTTGTAGGATGACCTGACCGTTTCCGTCACTTGTCCCGGATGGGCAAAGAAGGCGGCAGGTATATGGATCCGGGCTCTGAAATCCGCGCCTGTAATGCAGTCAGCAAAGGCAAAATCTTCATAGCCTTCAGAAAGTCTTATGTTCGCTTCCATAAGCCGTGTCATCCGGATCATCTTTTTATTGTCTCCTGCCTTCAAAAGAAGCAGGGATAAATAGTGATCGTAGTCCAGCCCTTGCCTGCTATCTTTGTGCAGGCCCGAAAGGCCGATCTCGCCTTTGGCCAAAGTCACAAGCTGGCTCAGGGACAGGGACCATGTGTCCGATGACTTGATCAGGACTACTTTTTCTCCTTTTGTCAGCGCACTGACATCCACCAAGGCTTCTCCCGATGCCCAGCAGATCAGAAGCATGAGTTTGACTGCCGGTGCCAGCACGGGAAGTGCGGAAGCCGCGCAGATGCTGTCTGCCAAGACTTCTGCCTGTCCGCTTTTTCCGGGATCACTATAGAGAAAAGCAAGATTTAGAAGCATGCGCAGCTGAAAGAGCTCCGTCAAGGCAGAAGACAGGTTGTCTTTGTCATTATCTCGTCCGTAGAGGAGGTATTCTCTTTCATACATGAGCGCCGAAGGGGCATCCCGAGTATCTGTCAGACATCCAAAGTGCTCATTCAGGTACTGGTCCACGATCAGGGAATCGCCCATGTGGGCAGCGCCTCCCAGCAGATCCGTAAGCGTCCCTTCCTTCTTCAGCTGCCCTGCCAGTTTCAGGCCATCCAGGAAATCCGTGATGACCTGAATGGGTTTTTCAGGCTCAGTATAAAAGGAGAAAGACTGACCTGAGATGCTTCGGTCCGACACAGGCCGGTCCTCCATCACCAGTGACAGGATGCTCCTTTTGAGAAGGTTACCCATACCTTCTCTTGGATCCTCCGGTTTTTCGTCTGCTGTCTCGTCTCCATCCTCTTGAGACTTGGCTTCCGCCTTCACCTTCCCTGCCTCTGAGAGATCGGAAAGGCACTGGTTTTTCTCCTTCTCTTCCTTACGAAGTCCCGTAAGACTCCCGGTGATCAGATCAAGCGCTTCCTTTCCCATCAGGGTCTTTTCAAAGCGCACGATCTGGTCTTTGAGATTCTCAAAATCGTTACAATCGATTCGGATCAGGTCTTCGTACCTCACTTCTTCGACCTGGCCCGACAGGACAAAAGGCCTATCTTCTTCCACGTTAGCTTTCAGAAAGTCTTCAAAACAGGCCAGTTTTTCGCTGTGAGCGCCCACATCCAAAACAAACAGGCCATACCGATCGGTCAGGGGCTTTGTATACGCCGAGAAGAGCATTTCTCCTGCCAGGTCCGTAAAAATTTGCGACTGTGACCGGATCATACAGACTCTGGCAGATTCCAGCGAAACCATGACCAGGCTCAGAATCAGTGTCATGATCAGACTCAGATAGACCGTCAATACACCTTTCCGTGCCCTCATCAGATACTTGCACTCTGACTGGAGATGGTATCAAAGATGTTGTTGACGATGGTTGTCAGCTGTTCTTTAAAGATCACCACCAAGCCAATCAGTACGACCAGAATGAGGATCAGTTCCACCGTACCGATGCCATCCTCCTCTTTCCATAAACGCCATAATAAGGTTTTCACTTTCTATTTCCTCCTTTTTTAGTTCCCAATCTTCAGACGACAGACAGGAAGGCCGGTAGCATCACGATGCCCAGCACAAGGATCAACATGAGCATCATGGGAAGAAGCAGTTTTGTGCCGGCTTCCTCGCCTGCCGCTTTCGCCAAATCTCTTTTTCTTCGGAGAGCGTCTTCCATCTGTTCCAGCATCATCTGCTGCATGCCTGCAGAACCCTTTTTCAGGTTCTGGACCATGAGCTGTGAAAAACCGATATATGAGGTCAGCCCTGTCCGTGTTCCAAACTCCAGATAGACCCGGCTTTCAGGTACGCCGGTGTTCAAGCGGTTTACCGCGTACCGAATCTCCGCCGCCAGTGCCTTTTGCGGCGCATTTTTCCGTTTTTCAAGGCTTTTGAGCATAGTTTCCAGGCATCGTCTCATGGTCATTCCTGCTCCCAATAGAAGAACCGTCTCATGAACAAAGTCACCGTAAGCCCTCTCCAGGTTCTTTTTCCTTTCTTTTTCCGCTTCCTGTATCTGATAGTTTTCCCGGTAGATCAGATAGGCGGTCACCAGAAGACCCAGAAGGACAAGGACCGGTACTCTGGAAGAACGATGATGTCTCCATTCCAAGTCGGATCGTAGCCATG
>JAZUHQ010000098.1:0-9701 GCA_045641805.1 Lachnospiraceae bacterium | reverse complement strand
CATTGTATTCACCTCTTAAAAAATAGTTCTATTTGAACCCACGCATGAAAATGCTTCATGCGTGAGCAGTTGACATAGGGATCTCTGACTAGTCAGCGTAAACCTTCTCAAAGTTTTTGAAGCCTTCAGCCTCAAGTTTTGCGATCTGCTGCTTCATGTTCTTACGCATTGGCTGTACAGTTACAGTTGTGCCTGCTTCACGAAGCGCTTTGGCTCTTGTGAAGACCTCAACCTTCTTCTCAAGAGAAACTCTCTTATCGATGAGGATGGCAAGATTGTTCTCGTTGATGGAAGCAACATTCTCAAGCTTATCCTTGAGAATTGTGATGATTCTCTCAAAACCGATGGAGAAACCACAAGCGCTGACATCCTGACCGCTGAACTTACCGATCATCTTGTCGTAACGGCCGCCACCTGCGATGGAGAAGTTATAACCATCGATACTGATCTCGAAGATCGTACCTGTGTAGTAACCCATACCACGAACGAGTGTAGGATCGAAGAAGATCTTGACATGTGGATCGATCATGGCTCTTGCACAGGAGATGATATCATCCACACCGCTGATCACGGATGGTGCAAGGAAGTCAGGGTTGATATCCTTACAGAAATCACCACAGGATACATCGCCGCCAAGAGATTTATAAATGGAAAGGTAACTGTCGACAACAGCTTCCTCGTAACCATTCTCAATGAGTTCTGCTCTGATACCGTCAAAGCCGATCTTATCGAACTTATCGAGGGAGATCAGAACGGAGCTGATATCCTCTTCCTTGAAGCCGGCCTGAAGGGCTGCTGCACGGAGGATCTGTCTGTCATTCAGATGGATGGTAAAATCTGTAATACCAACTTCACTGAAGATCTTGGAGAGCATGTTGGAAGTCGCACCGATCAGCTCGATCTCAGCGAGGTTTGTATCATCACCGAGAATATCGATATCACACTGTGTGAACTGTCTGAAACGGCCCTTCTGTGGGTTGTCGGCTCTCCATACATTACCCATCTGTAAAGCCTTAAAAGGTGTTGGCAGATTCTGGTTGTTATTTGCATAATATCTTGCAAGAGGAACTGTCAGATCATAACGGAGACCGTTATCCGCAAACTCTTCCTTACCTGCATCAATGGCACGGCGAAGCTCTGCACCTCTCTTCATTACCTTGAAGATCAGCTTCTCGTTATCGCCGCCCTGCTTGGATGTAAGGTTCTCAATGTGTTCCATAACAGGAGTCTCAATCTGCATAAAACCGTACATAGCATATGTTTCTTTGATCATCTGAAGGATGTGCTCACGAAGACGCATATCAGATGGCAGCATATCACACATGCCTTTAACAGGTGTCTTGATAAACTTCATATATTTTTACTCCTTTAAACTATAGTTATCCTATCATAATGGTAGAAAATACCATTTATACATTCTAAACTATAATACTGAGAACCGCAAGCCTTCTTTTCGTTTTATCCTTGTCTTTCTAAGCCTCAAAAGCCTTGAAAATCAGGGAACAATGGCATAGGTATCGGATGCCGGATCATAGACATAAAGATGGTCTGACAAAAAGTCACGCGCATCCACCACGTCCCGATTGACCGAACGAATGATACTGCGGATCTCATCCGTATCCACCCATCCATCATCCGGCAAAAGCAGGAGCTCATGGACACTGCTTGGCAGAATAAAGACCCTGCACTTTCTCTCCCTCGCAAAATCCTTGATCTTATCTGTGGAAAACCACAAAATCGCCCCATCTTCTCTCAGCTGATTGGACAGAAGGTAAAAAGGAGCCAGATTTTGCGCCTTTTCCAGGTCCGGCATCAGGTGGCGAATGAGATTCATCTTCATCTTAGGCTCCATGCTCTCAAAGTCTAAAAGATCTACAAACAGCTGGGACATCGGCAAAAGGACCGGATGCCATCGCTGTCTCATATTTGTACAGGCCTGTTCAAAAAGGACCGATTCACTCACACCCCAGGCCTCCATCAAGGCGGTGGTCACCGCCGTTGATGCCGTGCAGGCATTGTCAATGTCACAGGAGATCCGAAACTCGATGGCCAGATCCAGCTTCCTCAGATGCGGTCTGTCCTTGAGTGCTTCCCTGTTCCGTTCATAACTGACCAGTTTCATGGTCACAAGCTTTCGCATCTCTTCATAGTTGGTCAGATTCTTAAGATCCTGAAGCGGAAAATAAGGACATGTTTCCATCAGGCGGTCTACGATCCTCTGTACAATCTCATCCAGATCCATGCCCATCTTGTAAAAGGCATAACAATCCTTGAAATAAACCACCTGTGCCACTTCTTCTCCCTTGTGTTTCAGTGTCAGTCCGTCCATTCGGACACCATTATTTTTTGTCACGGAGACCGTCTCAAGTGTCCCACCGCCGCTTGTCAACAGACGTTCCTGGACTCTCTGTCTGATCTCTCTTTCAAACGCTTCATCATTCATATAAAAGCTCATGGCTAACCCCTCCTCAACTTGATCTTTCCCTGAAGTGGGGTCATTATATCAGCCTCCCAAAAGGCCTGCAATCATCATCTTACGGGCCATTTCTCCCTGATCTGACGAAATGAAAGATCCTGCGACAGGTCTCTTCTCTTCCCTTCTCTCTCTGAATCAAAATAAAAAAGGCAGCCTGCCATAGACTATGACAGACCGCCCAAAAAGGAAAGAAAATATTAGGTAATAGGTGCAGGGTTGAAGACGCAGAGGTCGTTTTCAAGACCATACTGCTCTGTGTAAGGCTGCTTGCGGCCACTTGCTACATCCAGGATGTAGAGGAATAACTCCTCGCCCTGTTCTGCGATTGTGCGGTCGCCGACAGCTGCAGGACCTGCATTGAAGTCGATGATATCGAACCACTGCTCTTTCATTTCATTTCTGGAGCAGAGCTTGATAACAGGTGCAGCAGCAAGACCATAAGGTGTGCCACGACCTGTCATGAATACCTGAAGACCCATACCGGAAGCCAGCTGGGATGGACCACAGACAAGGTCAGATGCAGGTGTCGCTGCAAAGATCTCGCCATGCTTTGTTGGTTTTTCACCAGGAGAAAGCACTTCTACGATTGGTGAGCTGCCGGACTTGGCAATGGAACCCATGGACTTCTCGATGATATTGGAAAGACCACCCTTCTTGTTACCAGGTGTAGTGTTAGCGCCACGGTCAACGCCGCCCATCTTCAGATAATTGTCATACCACTTCATCTCTTCTACGAGACGCTTGCCGACTTCATCATTGATACAACGCTCAGCAATAAACTGAACACCGTCACGTACCTCTGTAACTTCAGAGAACATAACTGTACCGCCGCCGCTGACAATGAGGTCAGCTGCATAACCTGCTGTTGGGTTAGCTGTAATACCGGAGAAGGCATCGGAGCCGCCACACTGCATACCAACAAGCAGATCGGAAAGAGGTAATGTCTCTCTCTTTCTCTGATTAAGGATCTGGAGTTTCTTCTCGGCCATCTCCATGATCGCTTTCATGATATTATCGTAACCCTTGATGTTCTGGATCACGATGACGTTTTCTTCATTGTTGAGTTCAGGGAAATTCTCGCAGAAACGGTCTACTGTAAATTTCTCACAACCCAGGCCGATCAGCATGAAGACGCCGCCAAAGTTTGGATGTGTCGCAATGTTTCTGATGATTCGCTGAGGTACCTTTGCCTCCGGTGCATCGATCGCAACACCACAGCCATATGGATGATTGACAGCGATAACAGCATCAACATTTGGATACTTTGGAAGTAATTCTGCTTTGATTCTCTTGATCGCTACGTTCACAACACCAGCAACGCACTGTACCGTTGTATTGATCGCAAGAATGTTTCTTGTACCTGCAGGACCACCGTTTGGATTGCGGTAACCTTCCCATGTTGTGACAGGTGGTTTTGGCAGATCTGTACGGATGTTGGTTGCGAACTTCATCTCGTCAAGATCAGGTGCAGGTGCCATTACCAGATTTGTTTCATTGATCCAGCCGCCTTTAGGAATGTCCACACTTGTTTTACCAAGAACAACACCGTAACGGATAACATCTGTTCCGGCCGGACAATCACAAAGTGCGATCTTATGTGCCTGAGGAATGTCTTCCACAGTCACAACACCAGGCATGACTTCTGTACCTTTGGCGATGTCATAGATCGCAATGGCTACATTATCTCTGTCTGTGATCTGAATGCAAATTCTTTTAGCCATTTGAGTTCTCCTTTTATTTTTTGTCTATTTGTTTCTCTCTTTTCCTTATGGTAAAATAGAGATAAATTTCAGTTTTAAGACCTACTGCCTACAATGCAGAGAAAGCAGGTGCCATATGGCAAATATAGCAGTCCTTCTGCCACGAGAATATATGAAAGAGCAAGTCGAAAAAATTGCTGCCGAGGAAGGTCTGGATCTTCTGATGACCCGAGTGATCAACAATTCCGACGCTCTTGCTGCAGCGAGAAATGCCATCAGCCTGGGAGCCCAGGTGGTCATTGCCCGTGGTCTTCAGGCCGTCATGATCCGTGAGTATGCCACCGTTCCGGTCGTTGAGATCATTCTGACCGCTCAGGAGATCGGCCTTCTGGTCACACGTGCCAAAAAACAGCTTGGAATGGACCGTCCCAAGATCGCACTGATCGGTTTCAAAAACATGATCTGCGACATGACCCACTTCAATGAGATCTTTGATATCGATCTCATCACTTACTATGTCGAACATGCAGGCGATGTCGAAGCCTGTGTTTCTCAAGCAGTCGCTCAGGCACCGGATATGATCATCGGCGGTGACATGGTTGAAGCATGTATGGAACAGTATAACATTCCATTTATGTTCTTCCATTCTACCGAGGACTGTATCCGCAATGCCCTTCAGATCGCCAAACAGGTTTCTTACGCTGTTGATACGGTCAGTATGAACACTGCCCAGTTCAATGCCCTTGGTGAAACGACTTCTCAGGGAATCATCCGAATCGATAATGAACACCGGATCACCGCAATGAACAAGGTTGCGGAACAGTTCCTCGGTTCCGTTAAGCACCATGCGGAGGGGAAACTGATCGAAGAGGTGCTTCTGGGTATAGAACCTTCTCAGATCGATTCTGTGCTTACCGGAAGAAGAGATATTTTCTCTTCGACAATGCGCATTCACGGTCAGGCTTACCGGTATATGATCGCACCGATCCAGTTTGATCAGACCATGAGTGGTGCACTGATCACGCTCAGTACCTACACCCAGCTGATCTCAGGTGAACAGGTGCAGAAAAGTATGCTGCAGGGTTATGTCGCCGCCACAGACTTTTCCATGATCAAAACAACCGATAAGGCTATGCGCAGAAATATTACACTTGCAAGACAGTATGCGGCCTCTTCCTACCCTGTACTGATCCAGGATGAACCGGGTTACAACAAAGAGATCATTGCTCAATGTATTCATAACAACAGTTCACGAAGAAGTATGCCATTCGTTGCAGTCAATCTCAGTGGTCTGAACGACCAGGAACAGCTCGAAACACTCTTCGGTGTCTTCAACGGCTCTTCCGAAGAACGAGCGGGTCTGGCTGAGAACAGTAACTACGGAACGATCTTCATCAATCAGATTGAGAACCTTTCCCCGTTCTGTCAGTATCAGCTCTATCGTCTCATTCGTCATCAGCCGATCCTCTGCGGTGGAGACACAAAGATCAAGGTCTTTGATGTCCGTGTTATCGCCGGTACAAGAACCGACCTTCTTCTCATGGTCAAAAACGGATCCTTCAGAAGTGATCTTTACTACGCCATTGCGGCGCTTTCCCTGAATCTGGTACCGATCAGGCAGAGACCTGGCGATATCATGAAACTGGTGGAGCATAACCTGAAACAGTTCTGTAAACGCAACAACGTTTACCTGACCATCAGCCAGGAGGCCATGGATACGCTCTGTAACTTTACCTGGGAAGGCAATGAGATCCAGATCGAAAACTTCCTTGAAAGGCTCTTCATCTCCACGACCAAACGTGAGATCCGCCGTGAGTATATACTGAAATTACTGCAGGAGCTGTATCCGGAGGTGGAGGAAATCGATGGCCACTCTACACGCGTCATCTACCAGTCACCGGAAGCAGCGAAGATTCAGCAGGCGCTGAATGATTGTGGCGGCAACAGACAGCTGGCAGCTCAGAAACTGGGCATCAGCACCACCACACTTTGGAGACATATTAAAAAATATGGTTTATTATAGGAAAAAGGTCATGGTCATCTGCCATGACCTTTTTTTCACTCATTAAGTGCGTCCTTTCGGATGGTCTACACGTTTTCAACCATCAGGAAGTCCACAATGTCAGATGCCTTTGGCGGACAGCCCATGAGGTTCTTTTTGAAACCGCATGTGCAGTTGCCGACACCAATCTCACCCTCCTGACCTTTATAGCCCTGTCCAATGGCCACCTGTGTTCTCATCTTGCGAAGATAACCCATATCGTCCATTCTGGCAAAAGCATGGATCAGGCTCGCATAACAGGCACTGCAGGCATCGGATGGAGCTGCTTTGTCAGCCAGACGGCCGATCTTGCGTGTCATACGGATCTTTTTACCGGCGATCGGTTTATTGAGTTCCACAATGTTGGCTTTGGAGACATCTGCACAGCCTACCCCCAGCTTTTCAGCCATTCCAATGTAGGCAACGTCTCTGATGTCATGGCCCATGAGATCACAGGCATAAGCATCACATAAGACAGGGTCTCTCATCGCCATCATGCGGTTCATCTGAACCGGATTGCCGCCTTCCTCAAAGTCAAGGTCACCACAGATCGCATCCACAAGAATAAAGTCATTGCGGACTCTGGTATTGAGATGGGCGATCGGCTTGTGAAGGCCCATGGAGTGGAAGTGACGCTTTTCCTTGTTTGGAATAATGCCCTTATTGTTCTTTAAAGCACAGGTCACCACTGTCTGGCAGTGACCCTTCATAACAGGCATATTGATCATGAAATCCACTTTCATGGCACTGTCACAGATATCCAGACGCATACCCTTACAGTCATAGGAATGGAAGGTATCTCTCTGTGTATCAATGAGCTCTACCCCATACTGGCCAGCCAGTGTGTTGTAGCCGCATACCTTGAAAGCAAACTGTGTACGGTCACCGACCCATGATCCCTCGATGATCGCGATATCTCTATATCCCAGAGCCTGCAGATACTCAATCGTACCTGCAACGATCTGTGGATGTGTGGTTGCACCTGTATCTGCGGCGGAAGCCAGGATCAGATTCGGCTTGAGACCGATCCGCTTATCTGTGCTGCCGATGAGTTCTTCGATCTTTGCAGCTTTCAGGAGGTCTTTGGCCATCTGTTTTGGATCTGAGCCGTAGGTTACAAGAATGTCATTTTTATTCAAACTCTTCTCTCCTTAGCAAGTCAGTAATCTGAATGCCTGCTCAACAGCAAGTGCCATGTTTCTCTGAGCAGTCTCTTTTACCATTGCCTCGTCCAGTGTGCATACGCCACGAACGATTGGGAAGAAAGCATCGATACCTTCCTCATTACACTTGCCGGCATCGTTTGTAACACCACCTGCAAATGCAAGGACTTTACAGCCGTACTTCTTTGCGAGGTGGGAAACACCTACAGGTACTTTACCCATCGCTGTCTGGAAGTCAAGACGGCCTTCACCTGTGATAACAACGTCTGCATCCTGAAGCTCTTTTTCGAGTTCGATCGCATTGAGAACGATTGTAATACCGCTCTTGAGTTCAACATTAGGGAAGTAACATGTGAATGCGAAACCAAGACCGCCGGCAGCACCTGTGCCAGGAACTTCTCTGTTGTCTACGCCGAAGAACTCTGTTGTCTTTGCGCCGTAGTGAGCCATCATGCCGTCCATCATTTCCTTCTCGTCTTCCTTAACACCCTTCTGTGGTCCGAAAACATAAACGCAGCCGTTTGTACCACACAGTGGGTTTGTAACGTCACATGCGATCTGGAAGTGACACTCAGCCAGTTCAGGAATCACTTTCTCAGCACTGATCTTATCGATCTTGGAAAGAGATGCAAATACTGGTGGCAGAAGGTTGCCTTCAGCATCAAAGAACTCATAACCAAGTGCCTGAAGCATACCGATACCGCCTTCGCTTGTAGCGGAACCACCGATACCGATGATGAACTCACGACATCCGTTAGCGATGGCATCTTTGATCATCTCACCAACACCTGTTGTGGATGCTTTCCAAGGATTGAGGTCCTCTCTCTTGACAAGGATGATACCGGAAGCTTCAGCCATCTCCATAACAGCTGTCTTGCCATCTTCCATGATACCGTATTTAGCAACTGTCTTTTCGCCCATAGGACCTGTGACTTCTACTGTCTTATATGTGCCGCCAAGACCTTCAACCATGGCTTCTGTTGTACCCTCACCACCATCTGCAAGTGGTTTTACGACAACGTTCGCATCGCAAGCCTTTAAGATACCCTCTTTCGCTGCATAACCAGCTTCCATAGAGCTAAGACTACCCTTGAAAGAATCAATTGCTACTACTACTTTCATTTTATTCTCCTCCTCTTAATGATTCGTTATCACATACATTTTCATCTATCATTTCCGAAATCATGTTTCGGATTTAGGACAATTCTATTTTACAACATACCTGCCGCTCTGAACATAACGATCAGGGCAAAAACAGTCAGCATACTGAGCAGACAGGTCCAGACAACGATCTGACCCGCCAGGACGTCATCCGCATGCATTTCCGCTGCCATCACCGCACTGGATGTGGCGATCGGAGAACCGTAAGCGGCGATCAGGATCGCCATGGTGCTTGTCGTCAGGTTGAGCCATCCCAGATGGGAAGCGGCAAAAGCCATGCCAAAACCAATGACCGGTGCAAGGATCAGACGCATGGTCACACCTGTGATCAGCTCCTTCTTAACACCCGGTACATCCGAGAAGCTGAACTGGCCGCCCAGGGCGATCAGACAGAGGGGGGTACCCAGTCTTGCCAGATAGCTGATACCTGTATAAAGCCATGGCAGTGTCCCCTTGACGGAAAAGATCAGCTGACCATCCGCATTCACAGGTACAAACTCTCTGGCTACCAGGAATAAAAGGCCCATACCAAGGCCCTGGATCATAGGGTTACTGATCACGTTTTTCGCGATCTTTTTCGCATCAAACTTGCCATCGTCTGAGTAGAGCGCCAGGACAAGCACAGAAACGAAATTGAAATAGATCACGACCGGTGCCTGCATGGATGCGGCAAGAATGCTGCCCTCGCTGCCTGCGAGACCTTCTGCCAGCGGCAGGCCGATCACCGCAAAGTTGGAACGGAAACCCGCCTGGATCAAAACACCTTTTCTGTTCTCCACATTGGTCGCAAAGTGAGCGATCAGAAAACCGACACCTGTGATCGTCACGATACTGACCATCAGAAATGCCGCCAGTCTCACATTGATCTCACGGATACTTCCCAGTGAATACAGGTTGGTAAACATGAGCATCGGGAAACAGTAATGGAAAGCAAAACGGTTGAGGTGTTTAAAGAACTCCAGCGTGAATATCTTTTTGATCTTCAGAAAATAACCAAACAATACCAACAGCAGAATCGGTGCAATGGCATTAAAGGCATACATAAAAATGCCGACCATGTCAGATACCTTACCTCTCTCTCTTTTTGACTCAGACCAGGCTGAGTCTTGTTTCATGCAATTTCTGTCATGACCTACAGCGGAAAATCTTTTCGACATAGG
>JAZUHQ010000097.1:0-11925 GCA_045641805.1 Lachnospiraceae bacterium | reverse complement strand
GATAAAAACAACAAACTTTATCGAATCTTTTTATACGATCCTGATTTTGATGACTCAGACATTGAGCAGATGAGTGAGAAACAGCGGGAGAAGCTGATCCCGGGAGTTTGACAGTTGAATAATAGCAAAAACATCTACAGGCTTTATAAAGCCTGGTTTTTTTGTGTCAAATTTATTGTTTTATTTTATAGTATTGTATGGTATTGTTTCTTGATATGTGGTATACTATTATCAGGAGGATTTCTCATGAAAGTTACTACATCCAAATCTAAAAACGCTGAATCTTTTTATATTGCAAAAAGTTTTATTAATGATAAAGGCAAAAGTACTTCTGTCAATGTTCGCAAACTTGGTACATTACAGGAATTGCTCATTGAGCACGGACCGACACGTGATGATGTCATGAAATGGGCGAAAGAAGAAGCACGACTCGAGACTTTAAAATACAAAAAAGAACAGCAGTCCAAAGCTGTTCAGATTACTTTTCATTCCGACCATAAGTTAGACTACGATCAGCAGGTCTTTTTCAAAGGGGGCTATCTCTTTCTACAGTCCTTGTACTATAAGCTTCAGCTGGACAAGACATGCCGTAAGATCAGAGACAAGTATAAATTCAAGTATGATATCAACGCGATTCTTTCTGATCTGATCTATGCAAGAGTACTGGAACCAGTAAGCAAGCTTTCTTCTTACAAGGTTGCTTCTGATTTCCTTGAAAAACCATCCTATCAACTGCATGATGTTTACCGTGCACTTGATGTTCTTGGAAACGAATGCGCTTTTATCCAGTCTGAGGTTTATAAAAACAGCCATCTTCTCGGAAAGCGTAATGATAAGATCCTTTATTATGATTGTACTAACTACTTTTTTGAAATTGAACAGGAAGCAGGGGATAAAAAGTATGGCAAAAGCAAGGAACACAGACCAAATCCAATCATTCAGGTGGGTATGTTTATGGATGGTGATGGCATCCCTCTCGCATTCTCACTGTTTCCTGGAAACGCCAATGAGCAAACATCTTTAAGACCACTGGAGGAAAAAGTCCTTCAGGATTTTGAATGTACAAAATTTATATACTGCAGTGATGCCGGACTTGGCTCTGAGGCTATCAAAAACATGAATCATTCAGGAGAACGCGCTTTTATTGTTACCCAGTCCATTAAAAAGCTGAATAAAGATGATAGATCCTGGGCACTGGATAAAACTGGTTTTAAACGAATATCTGATGACAAACCAGTGGACATTACAAAGATCCCTGAAGATGATGAAGGCCTTTACTATAAGGATGAACCTTATACACCTAAAAAGCTGCATCAGCGCCTGATCATCACGTATTCTCCTAAATATGCCAAATATCAGAAAACGATTCGTGCCGGTCAGATCGAACGAGCCGAAAAGATGCTGCAGTCTGGAAAAGTAAAAAAAGAACGTAGAAATCCAAATGACCCTGCAAGATTTATCGCTAAGATTGCCGTGACTGATGATGGCGAAGCTGCAAAGATCCATAACTACCTCAATACAGAAAAGATCGAGGAGGAAGAACGTTATGATGGCATGTATGCTGTCACAACAGATTTACTTGATGACGATGTCCAGGACATACTTAGAGTCAGTGAAGGCAGATGGCGGATTGAGGAATGTTTTCGTATTATGAAGACCGATTTCGAAGCAAGGCCTGTGTATCTTCATGATGAAACACGTATCAAGGCTCATTTCCTGATCTGTTTCCTTGCATTAGTGATCTACCGTTATCTTGAAAAAGATCTTGGATATAAGTATACCTGCGAAAAAATCCTGGAAAAGATTAGAAGTATGAACTTCGTCAGTGTTCAGGAACAAGGTTACATGCCAGTATATGTCAGAGATAAGCTAACCGATGCATTGCACGAATCCAGTGGCTTCCATACAGACTATCAATTCATCACCAAGAGTCAAATGAGGAGCATTCAGAAAAAAAGCAAAAGAAGATAAAAAATACCATAATCCTCAACAGACAAAGAATGTCCTAGAACCCGCATAATTACTGGGTTCTAGGACATTTTTTGATTCAACAACTGTTAAAAACAGGATTATAACCGCGATCAACGTGTCCGTCCAGCAAGGACTCATAAGTATGATGTATACGATTGAATACTTCTATGATATGATAGAAAAAGAACGACAGAGGAGACGACAAACCATGAATCCAACCATTGAAACAATTATGAAAAGAAAATCCATGCGTGTCTTTACAGACCGCGAGATCTCCGCAGAGGATAAAGAACTCATTCTCCGCGCCGCTGCCAGCTCTCCAACCGCGGGCAACCAGCAGCTTTATACCATTCTCGATATCACGGATCAGAAGATCAAAGATGCCCTGGTAGATACCTGTGATCACCAGCCTTTCATCGCCACTGCCAAGATGGTACTCATTTTCTGTGCCGACTGCTCCAAGTGGTATGAAGGCTTTAAGGATAAGGGCTGCGAGCCAAGAAAGCCCGGCGTCGGCGACCTGCTCCTGGCAGCCAGCGATGCCAACATTGCCGCACAGACTGCTGTGATCGCAGCAGAAAGCCTCGGTATCGGCAGCTGCTACATCGGTGACATCATGGAAAACTATGAGGCCCAGAGAGAACTCCTTCAGCTTCCTGAGTACGTCTTCCCTGCTGCCATGCTTGTTTTCGGCTATCCTACCCAGCAGCAGATCGACCGTGTGCAGCCAATGCGTGCACCACTTGAGACGATCGTCTCTGAGAACGCTTATCCTTCCATGGATGCCGCTTACAGACAGAAGCTCTTCTCCAACCAGTATAAGGAAAGAGATTACGGCGAGTGGATGCAGGCCTTCTGCAACCGCAAGTACAACTCCGATTTCTCCAAAGAGATGACACGCTCTGTCGGCGAATATATCAAACAGTTTGATGACTAGCCTGCCGGCAAGCCAGGCCCACAAAAAAGCAGCTCCCGCACATGCGGAAGCTGCTTTTTGTTATTTATATGTTGTTGTTTCTATGCTGTTGTTGAGTCAGAATCAGAAATCCATGATATCCAGTCCCAGCTTAAGGATCAGGTCCTCTTCCAGATCTTCAGGGAAGATGCCGGCAGCAATCAGTCTGACCATCTCATTGCGGATCTCATCCGGCATTTCATCGATGGCTTCAGCCGGAAGCTCCAGGATCATCTCAGCCATATCGATCAGCTGATCGATATCGTCGACCTCATTATCCATGTCATCCATGAACATCAGAAGTTTATCCTGGGAATCATCCAGGGCAGGCAGGTCCTGCTTGATCTCGATCGGACAGGACAGCTTTTTAGCCATCATCTCCAGCAATGTATAGGTTCTCTCATTGCGGACATAGAGCTTCGCCGGGCAGATCTCATACTCGATCAGCATGTCGACCAGATGGTTGACCACTCTTTCCGGTTCAACGTCATAATCTCTGACAGGATCCGGCGGAATGGTAAACATGGATTCGCTCTCTGTCACCATCAGAATGTTAGGGAAATAAGGCGCTTCATTCGGCTTTTCCTGGATCGGTTCCGGGAAAGTGGTGATCTCACATTCAAAGATCGCCTTATTCTTCATCTTTTTCAGTTTTCGGAGGCTGATCTCATTGAGAGACGCCGGTGCCGGGTAAACGGCCGGTCCAAGCTTTGGCAGAGGTGCTCTGCCTGTGATCTCATAGTGTCCCTCTATACACTCCATGAGTGGAATGTCCTTAGTGTCCTCTTCCACTGAAAGGATGCCAAGCTCTGCCGGTTTCTTTTTAGCGAGCAGATGACTCAGGTCGATCATCGCACGGACAACATCGCAGATCATCTTTTCTTCGCCTGCATCCCCGATTGGCCATGGCAGGTGTTTTGGGATGTATTTGAGATAATGCGGATACGCATTTTTGCCGGAGAGGCGGATACCCTTTGCTTTTGCGTAGGCTCTGACCTCCTCGATCTCATCCATTTCCAGATCATCCTTGGATTCCAGGACCAACTGATAACAGTACTGAGACAGGATCATTTCCTGCCTGTCAAAATAGTTTTCGGATGTTTCAGGATCAAAGCTGACGATCTGTCTGAGGCTTCTGTAGCCTGCTTCTCCAGGATAGACCGCAACGGCACAGTAGCTGCCCATATGGCCCATAACCGTCACATAGCCGATCGTTCCGTCATCCAGTTTGACTGCGATCAGATCTTTGTCCCACAGCTTTTTCCAGAGTTTCGTTTTCTTATATTCAAATGCAATGTCATATGCCTGATTTGATGCCATTGAATACCCCTTACTTTCTCAGATTATGCTCCGTTTTCTTTCACTCGTCATCGTTCTTATTGTACCACATCTTAGCGCCTTTGTACGCTACCTTCTCAAATTTAGCCCTTGAGGAAATCGGCGACCACCCGGTTGAAGGCATCCGGATTCTTCCTGGCGATCCAGTGGTCTCCCTCCACAAAAGCCAGCTTGGCGCCCTTGATACTCTCTGCGATCAGTTGTGTGTGTTCCGGCAGGATCAGGTCCTCCGTGCCTGCCATAACCAGGGTTCTTGCCGTGATGGCCTCAAGCTCCTTTGGTTTCACGTTGGGGTCATCGATCATGAGGGCCAGAAGTTCCGCTTCCAGCTTTGCCTTTCGACTTCTTCGGGCTCTGCGTTTGGCGTCTTTGTAGTCCGCTTCGATGCCCTGCTGAATAGCCTCTGAGACACCTGTGGTATCCATGTTGGCGCCATCCAGGATCAGGTTCCGGACACAACCCGGATACATCATGGCAAAGACCATGGCGATATTGCCGCCATCGGAAAAACCGAGCAAGTCCGCTTTTTCAATCTCCAGACGTTCCATAAAGCCTTTCAGGTCCAGGGCAAACTGGCGGATCGTAAACGGAGCCGTTCCTCTTGGGGTCTTTCCATGGCCTCTCGTATCGACGGCGATCACCCGGTAATCCTTTGAAAAAGCCTCAATCTGGGCTTCAAAATAGCCGCTTTCCTCGCCGTTTCCATGCAGAAGGATCAGGGGAAAGCCTTGTCCTTTTTCTATATAAAAATGCTGTATGTCCATTTTGGGTCCTCCATTCAGGGATATTCTCTCTTCTATTGTATCCTATTTTCTCCCGACTTAAAAATGGAATCTTTCTATACCATTTCCATGCAAATACGCTATAATGATTAATGTTGTATTTCTCCTTTCACAGGAGGAAAAAAGAAAACAGGAGCTAAAAGAATGTTACAGAATATCAGAAATGTTTTCAAAAACGAGGCAGGCGTTCGCTATTTCCTGCTGTCCCTTGTCCTTACCGGTATTGGATACGGTATCTACAAGGGTATCATCGATAACTACTTCGCGGAAGTGGTTAAGATCGGTGAGTTTGACCGAGGTGTCATCGAATTCTTCCGTGAGATCCCGGGTCTTATGCTCATTGTGATCCTGGCCGCTTTGTACATGTTTTCTGCCGAGAAGCTCTACAAGCTGGGCGCTGTCATCATGCTCATGGGCATGGGTATGCTCTCGATCGTGCCACCGGTCAAAGTGCTTGTCACCATGGCGGTTGTCATCTACTCTCTCGGTGAACATATCCAGCTGGGTATGAAGAACACTCTGTCCCTGACCTACTCCAAAGAAGGATCCGGCGGACAAGCCCTGGGCTATCAGCAAGCCCTCTATCAGGTCGGTACACTGGCCGGCTATGCAGTCATCATCGTGGCTTTCCTGATCCTGACACAGAAGCCTTATAAGCCATTCTTCGTCATCTCAACCATCATCATGGGTCTGGGTATGATCATGGCTATGCGTCTGACCACCAACAGTGCGACCGATAAGACCAAGAGCCGTTTCTATTTCCGCAGGAAATTCTCCAAGTATTACATGCTGGAAGTCTTCTACGGTGCCAGAAAACAGGTCTTCTTCACTTTCGGACCTTATGTTCTGATCCTCTTCTACGGTGCGGGTGCCAGTGTCATCTCTTTACTCTTTGCCATCTCCGCCCTTTTAGGTTTCTTCCTGTCACCGGTTGTCGGAAGGATCATCGACCGCTTCGGCTACAAGATCGTCATGATCTCCGATACACTGATCCTGGTCATTGTCTGTTTCTTCTACGGCTTTGCCCACCATATCTTCCCTAAGGATGTGGCCTTCATTGTCTGCTGTATCAACTATATCCTGGACTCCATCATCTCCATGGCTTCCATGGCCTCCAATGTCTATGTACAGGATATCTCCGATGACTCTGAAGAAATGCGTGCGACCATCTCCACAGGTATCTCCGTCAACCATCTGATCACCATCATGATTGCCCTCTTCGGCGGATGGATCTGGAAAACACTGGGTATCGAAACACTCTTTATGATCTCTGCGGTTCTCGGCTTATGCAACAGTGCCTATGCCGCTACGATCAAAACCGGCAAGCAGCTGGGGTTAAAAAATCAAGTATAAGTCAAAGACCTTGCAAACACAAAGGACCTGACAGACAAATCGCCTATGTCCATCCACGACATAGGTGATTTTCTATCAGGTCCTTTTTAACCCTTTTTCTTTTGTTCAGAACAAACGATTAATCGTTCTTGTGCTCCTCATAGTATGTTGCACATCTTGCTACCAGCATGTAGTACATTGTGAACATAGCCATAGCGCCTGCACAGATACCATGGAGAATAGCACCTTCAAGTACAGGAATTGTCTTGCCTGCACAGCCAACAAGCACAGGAACACCCGCACAGATAAATACAAACTTGATTGTTACCATGATAGCTGCTGCAACTGTCTGGCCAAGTTTACCCTTCTTAGGGAACTTGCTGACGATCATGTTGGATTCCCATGTATAAGTGCCGAGAGGAAGTGCACCCTTCTTACACTTTGCATCTACTGTTAAAGCGCCGATGGCACCACAGATGAGTGCAAGGATAAATGCTGTGATTGTACCGTTGATGCAGAATTCAACTGCAGACTTCTCTTTGCCACCGCTTAAGAAATAGTAGCAAAGACCATTGAATAAAAAGTTTGTTGATGCGCATGTGATCAGCTGGGATTTCATGTAGCTGAATCTTGCCTGAAGTTCATTTGACATAGTTGTTCTCACTTTCGTTGCTGTTTTTCATTCATCCGTGAATAATAATACCTTTTTTACTCAGAAAAATGATTTTTAATTGTTCGCGTTACACTCTTTTAATACTACCGAAAAACTTTTGAAAATCAAGTGAATCCCCCAGCTTTCACAAATGTGAATCAACCTCGCACTTTTTATTCATTTTTTTCCATTTCCATCTTTTTATTCACTTTTTTCCGTCACTTTTCAAAAAAGAAAAGACCTGATCCACTCGGATCAGGCCGTATTTCCTGCATTCTTTTAATTGTACATGAGCATGCGCTCGCAGCTTTCTCTGTCAAGCTGTGCTCTCTTGCCCCAGGCATTGATGACAATACCCTTACAATCTTCATCTCTGGCAGCCATTTCAACCAGTTCTCTGATCGGACAGGATGCCAGCATCTGCTCAAGACCATTCTGAACTTCCTTGATATCTGTAAAGATTGGAAGCCACTTTTTATCATTGGCATCATTCAGATACTGTGCCTCGATGTCTTCGCCCATTCTTACAGGAACGATCACTGCTGCATTCTTATCCATTTCTGCTTTGACGACTTCATAAACAGGTGTGATATCTCCCTGTCCGTTCTCGTACCATTCCGCAATTGCACTTTCAATTATTTTCATCTGTGTTTTCCCCTTTGACACATGTTACTTCGTAAGGAGTATACCACATATTTCCCACTATAGCCAGCAGGATTTATGACCAGTTCTCCGGATCCTCCTCGTCATCAAAACCGGTGTTGAGGAAAACATTCCATTTTGCATTGACTTCTTCCATGTTTTTCTTTTTGATGATCCGGTTACGGTCATCCAGGATCGCCAGCATCTCATCTGCCACCTGCTCAAGGGGTGCATTTTTGTTGTAGCCCAGATAGCCGATCATTCGTCTGGCTGTCCAGTCTGTATTGAGATTGAGCGTCACCACGTAGCTGAATTCTTTTGGATAGCCCATCTTGACCATCAGGTGGTAGAGGGCCATGCTCACTTCCGTTCTCGGTTTCATCGGCCTGCCTTCTTTCTGAAAAGGCCAAAGAGACCTCTTTTTTCTTTTTCGCCCAGGATCAGTTCCGGTTTGAAACCAAGGTAATCTCCGGACACAAGGCGATAATCCACACCGTTCACGATCCCCTTAAAGCTGTCGTCAAAACGGGCACTTCCATGACAGTGGGAATAGATGACATAGTCCGCACCGTATGCCTCCGCCATCCGGGTAAAGGGACTTTCTTCCTCGCCGATCGTTGTCGGTGGATAGTGAAGAAACATGATGAACTTCTGATAGCCCGCCTCCTTAGCCTTCTCAAAAGACACCCGAAGTCGTTCTACCTCACGGTCTCTCAGTTTCAGGAAATGCTCGATGCTATCCTTTCCCTCATAACAATAGCCCTTGGTCCCAACCAGTGCATAGTCCTCGTAGGTAAAAAAATTATTCTGGAGGAAGGAAAGGCGGCCTTCATACAGCTCATTCAGCTTTTCCGTCTTTTTCGCATCCCAAAACATGTCGTGGTTGCCGCGAAGCAGGATCTTTCTTCCGGGCAGGGCTTCAATAAAGGCTAAATCCTTTTCGCACTCCGAAAGCTTGCGTCCCCAGGAATGATCACCGGTAATCACCAGTGTATCCTCCGGTTTCAGTCTGCCGCAGTATTTCTCTATTTTTTCCTCATGGTTTTTCCACCGTGAGCCGAAGATTTCCATCGGTTTATCCACCTGAAAGGACAGATGAAAATCCCCTATTGCGTATAAAGCCATTCTACCTGCTCCTTTCATCTAACATTGGATCACAGCTCTAAGGATAGCATCTTTGACACGGAACATAGCCCTGATCCATCAGGGCTTCGCGGCTGCCTTTCCAGTAGAGCTTATTATACTCCTTCATATCCTCAACAGACCTACAGGAAGGCACATGGAACTTTTTGGAGTTCATGTTGCCGATATAGGTCACCTCATCGCTGACCTCTGCCCGATCGCTTCTCTCACTTTCCAGAGAAACTGCCACGCTTTCTATGGCCTCGATCCCCATATAGGACGCATAGGAAATCCCAAGCCACTCGCAGGCGGACCGGATCTCCTCATCGTAATCGGCCTTTAAACGGCTGTCGCCCTTATGGTAGTCGATCTCGATTCCCGGCTGCTGGTTATAAATGAAAACATTGTACTCAAGGCCAGGCCCTTTCTCATCGAGCGCCTTTGCTTCCATCATGACGCCATAGGCCACAAGATCATCCTCGATGAAAACAGGGCTCACCCGGTACAGAACCTGACTGCGATAGGTTTTGACATAGTCTGCCACCTTATTCTCAAATGGCAGCATGCCTTGTACGTTCAGCCATCTGGTTCCCGTGATCAGGTTTTCCTGGCTGGCATTGTCTCCTGCCAGCTGATAGCCGATCAGATGGCAACGGTTATAAAGGTAGTTACCCTCGATCACACCGGGATATTTTTCCGTGTGCCAGCCGGATGGACGGATATCCCCAATCTGGCCACGTTCCTCCACGGGCATGGTATTCTCAGAGATCACTCCATAGGCAGCACCGCACCTGCCATACAGATCCAGCGGACTGTAAGTACACTCAGGGTGCGCCTCAAGCTGGGCCTCTGTAAAATATGGCACGTTGCCATTGACCTCACAGTAGGTCTGTCCCTCAAAAAGCGGAATGCCCAGATCTTCCCACGCCAGTTTCAGGGATGCTTGCGGCACTTCTTCCGTCTCAGATTCCCTTTCTTCCTCCGTGATGATTTCCGTCTCTTCTTCATCTATGGTTTCTGCTAAAACTGTCTCTGTTTCAGTTTCCGCCTCTGTCTGAATGACCTCTGCTGCGCGCTCAGTTTCAGGTGCTTCGGTACTGGAAGGCATAAGGGCACACGATCCCATGAATGCGAGGATCATTGCCAGCAGAAAACCCATTATCTTCTTTCGTCTACGCATCTTTTCTTACCACAAAATTCATTTCGCTCCCGCCTTTGTTTTCCCCTCAAAAGCGGCATTTACCTGTTTCCATTATACGTGCTTCCGGTCTGAATGTCCACGAAAGTCACACCATACAGGCCAAGGCATACAGCTCCAGATCCTCCAGTTCTCCGTCGTCATCCACATAGACCACATCGTCCTCAAAAGCCATCGGATCAAGCCCCGCCCACAGCAGGGCTTCCTGCCAGCCATCCGGTCCTGTTTTGACCTGATCTTCCCAGAGCCTGCCAAAAGGCAGCTCTCTTCTTTCCTCTTCTTCCTCCATATCATCCAGAAGTGAGAAGAAAATCGCCCGTCTCAGCGCGTCTGCCCTGCTTCCTGTCAACATATCCTGTCCTGCCATCTCTGTTCCTCCTGTCCTTTCACAGCAAGGTCACCACTCCAAAAACCCAACCCTTTATCGCGCTTACATTCAGAGTGGTGCCTTACCGGATACCTCTATTATCCTCGGCAGCAAAGGAAAAAATTCCCCATCCGGCAATTTTCGACAGAAAAAGACAAGAAAAAAGCACTGTTCCCCAAATGAGGAACAATGCCTTTAACGTTTTATTCTATTTTTGAATTTCAACGGTCGTCCTGCCGGGAACGCTGTAGATCTGATTCTCTTCATCCAGTGTCACGTAACCGAAGTCTCTCAGCCACTGAAGATGGGCCAGGGTTTCACCCATAGCAAACCATTTCTGGTTGGGGCTGAAATCCTCAAAGGCTCTGCCTCTGGCAGACCAGGTCAGTTTCCCTGCTGCTTGGTAGGCACTTAAGCCTTCCTGCTGCCTGACCGCATCCAAAAGCTCCTGAAGTCTGTCCCGATGATGGCTTTTCAGCTCATCGATTCTTTCATATATATTGCCTGCAAACTCTCTGTGGGCCGGGAAAGTCGTTTTGATATCGAGCTTGCGGATCTTCTCCAGGCTATCCAGATAATCTTCCAAAGAACGGATCTCATCCGTCCACAGACTGATATTGGGTGTAATATCAAACAGCACATGGTCCGAAGAGAAGAGGATCTTCTCCTTTTCCATGTAGAGACACATCTGGCCCGGGGTATGGCCCGGCACAAGCAGGCACCTGAGTCCTATATCTCCTACATGAATCTCGTCCCCGTCTTCCACGATGTCCGCCGGAAATTCTGCACGTATACCAAAGACTTTGGCCTGATTGCCTGCATCCTGTTTGTCCATCTCATGTTTTGGGAAACCATAAGCCGCATAGAGTACCCGAAGTTCATTCCATCCCTCATCGCCAACACTTCGGTTGGCCAGCCCATGGTCGGTCTCTCCCATGATCGGCACAATTCCCTGATCACAGAAATCGTTGACCAATCCGGTATGATCACTGTGAAGGTGGGTCAGAAACAGCTTCAGATGTTTCATGTCGATGCCCAGTTCCCGGATGCCTTCTTCCATCGCCGCCTTGCATTCAGGCCGGTTAAAACCTGTATCGATCATGAGCCACTCGCCACCGGAATGGATCACATAGCTGTTCAGACTTTTTAGAGGATTCTGAGGCAGCGGAATCAGAATCCGGTAGATTTCAGGATTTTCATATATTTTTTCAATCATGGATGATCAGCCTCCAATCATTTCATTCTCTTTTATTATAGCCCATCCTGTGCTATAGTGACAGAGAATAATCGTAAGCAAGGAGATTTACCTATGCCAGGTACCTTTATCCACATGTCTCAAGCCAAAGAGATCATTGATGCACTGAAACAGGGAGAAAACTACCCTTTTATGAACCATCCGCGATGGGAAGATGATTTCATGATCGGCTGTATCATTCCCGACGCACCGGGAAGAGCCCAAAAAGCCCCTTCCCACTACTGGGATATAGAAAAAAACAAAGACCATGTCGTCATCTGGCCTGAGCCGGACCGTTTTATCAAGTCGGAGGCCAAGCGGTCTTAGGAAGA
>JAZUHQ010000096.1:0-3114 GCA_045641805.1 Lachnospiraceae bacterium | reverse complement strand
GGTCTTTGTACCTCTGAAGGATATGTGGTCCAGGGACCTCTATCAGATGGGTTTCTTCCTGGGAAAGTTTATTTATTATATGGATGCCTACGAAGACGTGGAGAAAGATATGGAAAGCGGCAGCTACAATCCTTTGAAAGCCCTCTTTGCGCAGCCTGATTTTGATGAAAACTGCAAACAGATCCAGATGATGCAGATGAGCGAATGCTGCAGAGCCTTTGAACGTTTACCGATCGTCCGCGATGTTGGCCTGCTCAGAAACATTTTGTATTCAGGTGTCTGGTGCAAATTTGCAGTGATTTATAATAAAAGATTCGACGAAAATGAGAAAGATAAAGGAGCAACATCATGATGGATCCTTATCAGGTACTGGGCGTCTCCAGAGATGCCAGTAACGACGACATAAAAAAAGCATACAGAAAACTGAGCAGACAGTATCATCCGGATGCCAATATCAACAATCCGAATAAGGAAGCGGCGGAAGCCAAATTCAAGGAAGTACAGGAAGCTTACAATCAGGTCATGTTTGAGAAAGAACATGGTTATTCCCAGTCCCAGTCTCAGTATGGCCCATATGGCAATCCATATGGTGGTCAGCAGGCAGGACAGGCCTACTGGGGCTTTGGCGGCTACCAGCAGGGTTATCAGCAGGCTCAGAGTACTGCCTATGAGAATGAAGATGATCTGAAATACAGAGCAGCCATCAACTACCTGAATGCGGGTTCCTATTCCGAAGCCATGCATGTGCTTCAGAGTATCACCAACCGTACCGCACAGTGGTATTATCTGAATGCCCTTGTCAGTGCACGTACAGGCAACAATGTCAATGCCAGAAACTATGCGGAACAGGCTGTCAATATGGAGCCAAACAATGTCCAGTACAGACAGCTTCTCTCACAGCTCCAGTCCGGTGGTCAGTGGTATCAGGACATGGGTCAGTCCTATGGTATGCCAAACATGACATTTGTGAACCCTTGCTGGAGAGCCATGTGTACGTATGCAGCCTGCAGCATGTGCTGTTGTCCGGGTTCCTGCTTTGTAGGTCCTATGTACTGCTAGGCTGTCACATCCCGATGGCTTTTTGGAAAAGGCTTGAGTTTTAGCCTTTTCTGCATTATAATAGATGCAGATTTTTTATTGACAGGTGATAGATTATGATTAACGTAGAACTCAATGGAAAGTATCTGACAAATGAAAAAGATGCCATTGAATATATCTTTGATATGATGGAGATGTCCGATTTATACGGTACAGATCTGGATGGTATTTATGACGCTCTGGCAGATATTACTGATGAGACACATGTGTGGATCAAGAACAGAGATATGATGCAAAATTCCTCCTTTGGTTCTAAACTGATGTGGGTATTTGAGGATGCTGCAGAAGATAACAACAAACTGTGGCTTGACTGGACACATGAGGAAGAGACCGATCTTGACTGATTGGATAGGATTTCATAGCGTAAACGCGAGTTTACGCTTTTCTTTTTATAGGAGAAGGCCGTGAGAACAGAATATCATATCATTATTAATTCAAAAGCATCTTCAGGTACCAAGGATTCTGTATGGGAAACCGTGAAGGAGCGTCTGGAACAGAACAGTCTGCTCTTCGAAAAGCACATGCCACAGAGCAGAGAAGCGACTATTGAACTGGTCAGACAGCTGACAGGAAACATAGAAGACGATACCTTATGCCACCTGATCGTTCTGGGTGGTGACGGCACCTTAAATACGGTCCTTCAGGGAATCGTGGATTTCGATAAGACCCGTCTTTCTGTCATTAAGTCCGGATCAGGCAATGATTTTGTTCGAAACATGAAGCTGGAAAAAGACCCTGGAAAAGCGATCGAACATCTGCTGACAGAACCGGAGGAACTGGTCCTTGATTACGGTGAACTCTACATGTCCCCGGACGCCAAGGAGCCGGATGAGCGTTTTCTGATCAGCTGCGGCGTGGGTTATGATGCAGATATCTGTGTGGAAGTTCAAAAAAGTGCCCTGAAAAAGATCCTCAACAAGATCAAACTCGGAAAGCTGATCTATCTTGCCATCGGTGTCAAACAGATCTTTACCCGCACCTGTCCGAAAGCCATCGTGACTTTGGACAATGACCTGGTCATTAAGACCCCATCCCTGTTTTTTGTGGTTGGTATGAACCATATATACGAGGGCGGTGGTGTGCCATTCTGTCCGGATGCGGATCCGACCGATGGACGTATGGATGTCTGTCTGGTCAGAAGCATGTCCAAGCCGATGCTGATGCTGGCAGTGATGCTGGTTTACCTCAAGAAACATACGGTATTTCCGGCGGTTTCCCTCTATCAGTGTAAGGAGTTTTCCGTGAAAGTGTCAGAGCCTCAGAACTATCACATGGATGGAGAGATCAGCCGACAGATCCGCTATACCCGAATGGTCAGCAAAAGCGGTCTTCACCTTGTGAAATAGGGAAGAAACGCCTATAATTCATGTTTTTTTTGTGAAAAAGCTTTTTAAAAAATCAAAAGTGGTGTAAGATAGATAGGTACGATTTTTAGGAAGGAGACGCTATTTTTATGGCTAACAATAAGAAACCTGAAGCAAAAGTTCAGGGTGAAAAGAAAATGACAAAGTATGATCGTAAGATGCAGTTCCGTAAGGAGCAGGCTGAATTAGCAAAGAAACGTTCCGCAAGAAATAAAGGAATTGCTGCCGTTTGTGTTCTCGCGATCATCGCAGGTGTTGGTTACAAGACTTACACAGACTATCAGAAGAAGCATGGTCCATACATCGCGATCGGCGATCATGAGATCATGAAATCTGAGGTTGACTACTATGCAAACATTGCATTCAACAACTTCTATACACAGTATGGTTCCTACGCATCCTACTTTGGTCTTGATCTGAGCCAGCCTCTGGATCAGCAGTACTACAGCCCTGATCTCACATGGGTTGAGTACTTCGAGAAGTCCGGTGTTGAGCGTATGAGCGAAGTTTATGCACTCTATGATGCAGGTAAGGCTGCAGGCTTTGAATTCGATACAACAGATGCTGTTGCTCGTTTTACAGAGAATCTTGAGCATGAAGCCGGTCATCAGGATATGACAGTCGCTGACTATGTTAAGGCTGCTTATGGTGA
>JAZUHQ010000095.1:0-5492 GCA_045641805.1 Lachnospiraceae bacterium | reverse complement strand
ACACGGCTGAAGACATCACGTCCAAAGTTGTCGGTGCGCATGAGATGGGCAAGAGATGGTGCCACATTTTTCATGTGACTGTTCATAGCAGTGACACTGTAAGGTGTCCAGAACTGACCGACAATCGCGAGGGTCAGGAAGATCAATGTAATCACAAGGCCAACGATCAGACTATAATTTCTTTTTTTCATACTGTCTTCTCCTTATGATGTACGGATTCTTGGATCTGCGACCTGATACAGGACATCCACCAGGAAGTTGATAATCACAACGATTGATGTTACATAGAGAACGGCTGCCTGAACAACCGGATAGTCACGGCTTGAGATAGAAGTGATCATAAGACGGCCCATACCCGGAATTGAGAATACCTGCTCAATAACGAGGGAACCTGTCAGGATCTCTGCCACAACCATGGCTACAAAAGTAATAACAGGAATCAGGGCGTTTCTGAGCACGTGACCGTAAAGCACCTGATTGATGGAATTACCTTTACTGTATGCGGTGCGGACATAGTCCTTACGCATCTCTGAAAGAACAGAGTTTCTTAAATATTTAACGACCATTGCGATCTTAGGCAGTGCGACCGCGATCGCCGGGAAAATGAGATAATGCACACATCCCGAAAAGTCTTTATGCATATCGACATAGCCACCGATCTTAAACCACTTTAAGATCAGACCAAAAACATATGTCAGAATAATACCCAAAAAGAATGAAGGAATCGCCATCGTGATCTGCGTTAGCTGATTGATGGCTGTATCCAGCCATTTTCCGCCAAACCTCGCTGAAATCATACCGAGTGGAACGGAAATGACAATAATAATAACGAACGACATAACGGCAAGCAGTACAGTTACCGGAAGTCTCTGTGCGATCAGTTTTGAAACTGACATTGTATCGTATTTGTAAGACTGACCAAAATCACCATGCAGTGCATCACCCAGCCAGTTTGCATAACGAACATACACCGGCTTATCGAGACCCAGTTCTAAACGAAGGTTCTCAATAGCTTCGGGAGATGCCTCCACTCCAAGTTTGGCAATGGCGGCATCTCCCGGAATTACACTGAAAGCTGTAAAGGTCAGTAATGAAATAAATAACAATGTGATAATGAGAGTAACTATTTTCTTAATAAAATATTTCATTACATCCTCCACCATGACAGGCAGTAACCTTTGCCCCTGTTCATAGATTCTGCTTATCATGTGCTTTATTAAATTGTCTGTTTTGTCTCTTCAGACGCCTGACAATTAGTCAGCGTACTGAACCTGTGAGAAGTCGATAGCGGATACAGGATAGAACTTGTAACCTGTGAAACGCTTGTTAAGTGCTACGAAGTCTGCTGGATCTTCGATAAATACAGAAGCTGCCTTCTCTGCAAGGATCTGCTGCATCTGGCTGTAAAGCTCGTGCTTCTCATCAAAGTCAACTGTCTCGATGGCCTTCTCATAGAGTGCATCGTACTCCGGATCAGAGAAGTTTGTCATACAGTTGCTGGAAGAGGAGTAGTATCTCTTATACCATGTAGCTGGAGATAAGGAGCTGATATCGAAACCGATAATTGTAGCCTGATACTCTCTGCCCTGGTAAACATTGCTTAACCAGTCAGCCCACTCAACACCGTTGATTGTAGCATTGATACCTACAGCCTGAAGCTGCTCAACGATGATCTGTGCTGTGTTCATATGCTGTGTGTAAGAAGATGGAACTGTGATCTCAAGGCTCATACCTTCAGCGCCTGCCTCAGCAAGGAGCTCTTTAGCCTTCTCAGGATCATAGCTGTATGTGCCTTCTGTGTCAGCATTGTACCAAGCTGTGATCAGTGGGTAACCATGTGTGTTTGTGATTAAGCTCTTACCATCGAAAAGCTGAGCGCTGATCTCATCTCTGTCAACGGCATAGTTGATAGCCTGACGAACAAGTTCGTTGCTGAGAGTCTTGTCAGCATTGTTCAGGAACATACCATGAACGAGCATCATTGTACCTTCGATCACATTGTAGTCATCTGTCAGAGCGGATACCTGGTCATATGTCAGATACTGGATACCATCGATTGTGCCTGCCTGAAGCTCAAGGAAGGCGGAATCTGCATCAGCGATCATCTTGATCTCTGCAGCATCGATGTAGTCGAGTTCTGTATTCCAGTAGCCTTCGTACTTGTCAAGCATGATGTACTGGCTCTGTGCGAACTCTGTCAGCATGAATGGACCTGTACCGATTGGGTTTGTGCCCTGAGCGTCATCGTTTGCCTCTTCAAGGATAGCGATGGAAAGGTTGTAGATGAACTCTGAGTTTGGTGCGGAAGGCACGATCTCAACTGTCTTGTCGTCTACAAGATTGATCTCAGAGATAACAGAAAGTGCGGAACTATCGCCATCGATACCCGCACTTCTCTCTAATGAATACTTAATATCTTCAACGGTTACTGGGTTGCCATCGTGGAATGTAATACCATCTCTTAAAGTGAATGTGTATGTTGTTGCATCTTCTGAGATAGTGTAGTCACTTGCTACTGCAGGGACAATGTCACCTGTAGAAGTTGGCTTAACCAAACCTTCAAAAACGTTAAATAAGACACTACGAGTTGCTGCGTCCGTATCCATATGCGGGTCAACACTTGCTACTTCCTGAGTCATACCGAAGACAAGTCTGGAATGATCTGCTTCGCCTTTTGTCTCAGCTTCTGTCTTTTCTGAAGAAGTATTATCAGATGCAGAAGACTCTGTTTTCTTGCCGCCTCCGCATGCGCAAAGTGCAGCAGATACCATAAGTACCATTAATCCAGAAAGAACTTTCTTTAAAGATCTCTTTTTCATAATCGTTAAAACCTCTAATTTCCTCTAATATTTCTCCCATTATTTAATTGTCCAGTTCATTATAGCATCATTTTTTATTATTACAAGTTGCGTATTGTTAAAAAAACATACAAAGATTTTAGCAAAATACACCAAAATGGTAGGGCCAATTCGCAGCTGAGGCAGATTGAATTAGGTGCGTTTTAATGCTATAATAGTTGCCGTATACTGCTGCTGTTTTCAGAGGCAGCAGAATTGTAATTCACAGGAGGTTATCTAATGGCAGATAATAAGTTACTGACTAGAAATGAGATTGCCGCCAAGGACAAATGGCGTATTGAAGATCTGTTTGCTTCCGATGAAGCCTTCAAAGAGGCCCTTGCTTCCTTTAAGGAAGATATGCAGGTGCTGGGCACCTATCAGGGACATCTTGGTGACAGTCCTGAGAAACTTTTAACATATATGCAGACCCGCGAGGATATCCTTGTCCGACTGGATACACTCTACGCTTATGCGGCTCAGAGAAGTGATGAAGATACCGGCAACAGCACTTATCAGGATCTGCTCGCTCAGACCCAGACCGCAATGAATCAGTTTTATGAGCTTCTTGCCTTCGAGGATCCGGAGCTTTTATCCCTGCCTGAGGGCTATATCGAAAAGGCCATCTCAGACATCCCTGATTTTGAGATCTTCAGACATCCGCTTGAAAACACCCTCCGCATGAAGGCCCACACTCTCTCCAAAGAGGAGGAGGCACTCATGGCCCTGACCGGAGATATGATGCAGACACCTTACAGCATCTTCTCCATGTTCAACAATGCAGATATCCGTTTTGACAGCGTGACCGATGCCGATGGCAACGAAATCCCACTCTCCCACGGCCGTTTTGTCCCACTGCTTGAGAGTTCCGACCGCAGTCTTCGTGAAAAGGTGTTTAAAACCTATTATAAGACCTATGATCAGAACAAGAACACACTGGCTGCCATCTACGCTTCCAACCTGAAGAAAGATCTCTTCAATGCCAAGGCACGCCACTATGCTTCTTCCATGGAATCTCATCTTGCCCTCAACAACATTCCAACTTCTGTTATCGATGAGCTGATCGAAGCGGTTCATGACGCTCTTCCTGAAATGTACCGTTATGTCAGCCTCAGAAAGAAGATGCTCGGTTTAGATGACCTCCATATGTATGATGTCTATGCCCCGCTTGTCAGCGATGATTACGCTTCCTACACATTTGAGGAAGCCAAGGAGATCGTCATTGAAGGTCTTGCTCCACTGGGTCAGGAATATATCGACCTTCTGACCATGGGTATGAATGATGGCTGGATCGATGTATATGAAAATCAGGGCAAACGTTCCGGCGCTTACAGCGGCGGTGACTATGCCCACCATCCATATGTCCTTTTAAACTTCCAGGGCAATCTCGACAACGTGTTTACACTGGCGCATGAGATGGGTCATTCCCTCCACACCTGGTATGCCAACCATACCCACAACTACAGCAATGCCTGCTACAGCATTTTTGTCGCAGAGATCGCTTCCACATGTAATGAATCTCTTCTGATCCATCACCTGCTGGAGAAATGCACCGATCCACACGAGAAGCTCTATCTTCTCAACCACTATCTCGATACAATGAAGGGAACCATCTTCCGTCAGACCATGTTTGCGGAGTTCGAGAAGATCACCCATCGTATGGTCGCTGATGGTGAGACCTTAAATGCAGAGTCCATCTGTAAAGTCTACGGTGACCTCAATGCTCTTTACTTTGGTCCTGAGATGGCAAGAGATCCTGAGATCGCACTTGAATGGTCCAGAATTCCTCATTTCTATGAGCCATTCTATGTTTACCAGTACGCAACCGGTATGTCCGCAGCCCTTGCACTCAGCAGCCGTATCTTAACCGAAGGCGAACCGGCTGTCAAAGAGTACATCGACTTCTTAAAGGCAGGTGGCAGTGATTATCCGATCGAGGTCCTCAAAAAGGCAGGCGTGGATATGACAACCAAAGCACCTGTGGCCAGCGCGCTGAAAGTCTTCGCCGATACCCTTGATCAGGCTGAAGCAGTCATCAAAGAACTGGGCTATTAGAAACTTTCATTTTACCAAAAGCACTGCTTTAAAAATTATCCTTTGTTTATTTCCAGAGGAAAAGGTGCAGAAAAAAGGAAGCAAGCATAAATTATGCCAAATAATAATTCATGCTTGCTTCCTTTTTTTGTGTTTTACTGAACCGAAACCGAACTTTTATGCACTATAACGCATATTTATGCATAATTATGTGCTTTCGTCCAGCTTTTATATTTTTCTCTTGTCTGCTTTTTATACTGTCTGCTGATACTGATCTTCATACCGTCATCCAAGATCAGATCGTCCTTATTCATTACTTCGATGGCCGAGATACGAACGATATAGCTATTGTGACAGCGAATAAAGGCATCGCTGTTGAGCTTCTCGTAAATCTCTCCGATCTTCTCCCAGGTCACATAATTGCCGATCGATGTAACGATATTGGTCTGTCGTTTGCTTCTTTCAAAGTAACGGATATCTTCATCACCCAAAGCAATACTGCCCTGAGATTTACCGATGGTTGAAAAAACATAACGGTCATAGACCCAGCGTTTTACTTTTTTAGCTATCTCCGGAAAATAGAGATTGAATTGATCTTTCTGTACGAAGAAGATATGCTCG
>JAZUHQ010000094.1:0-3133 GCA_045641805.1 Lachnospiraceae bacterium | reverse complement strand
ACTACAGCATGCTTCTGGATGAGAGTAATGAATGGTCAGCAGTTATTGACCAGGTGCCGCTTGGTGACAACGATGGCGCCTTTACATGGACAGCAGAAGAAGTCTCTCTTGAAGAGGATCCTTTCTACGTGGAGGATACAGTCCTTGTCGACCAGTCTGCCTATGGTATGATTCAGTTTACCTTCACCAATACGATCCATGCAGGCAGATTTGCCTTCACAAAGGTCAATGGTGAGACAGAAGAACGTATGAAAGGTATTCCTTTTGAAGTGACCAATACAGAGACAGGTGCCAGCTTCACTCTTTATACAGACGAGAATGGCTGCTATACATCGGAGTACCTGCCATATGGTACCTATACCATCCGCGAGCTTCCATGTCAGGCTAATTTTGGTAAGATCCTCTATGAAGATACGATCGTCATCGATGAGTCTGTAAAGAAGATTCTTCTTGGGGAGATCATGAACTGGAATTATATCATTAAAACATGTGCCCATGAGACAGGCAGTGACTGGGATCAGATCATGGCAGGGCCTGAAGTATCCGTTACCGATACCGTGTATTACAGGGGTCTGGATGTGAATAAGGTCTATACAATGGAAGGTATCCTGGTGGATAAAGCCACAGGAAAGCCGGTGGAAGACAAGGATGGTCATATGATCACTTCTTCCCTGACTTTCAGACCGGATGCCATGGAAGGAAGCGTCGATGTTCAGTTTGTACTGGATGCGACTGAACTGGCAGGTAAGGATATCGTTGTCTTTGAGAAACTTTATGAGGGAGAGACATTGATCGCAAGCCATGAAGATCCTGATGATGAGGGCCAGACAATCCATTTTTATGAGCCGCCTCAGGAAGTGCAGACAGATGCAACGATCGCCATCATGGGAATGGGTTTTGCAGGCAGCCTGATGCTGGCAGTGAGTGGTCTTTTCTTTTTCTTCAGCCGTCTGGCAGGTATGAAAAAGCGTAGATAAATGTTATAATATTTTTGGTCATGCCGTGTACCAATCAAAGATACACGGCAAGATCAATACATAAGGAGAGCGGAGAGCAGGAGAATGAAGAGTGCAGCCATTATGATGGGAGGCAGAAATTCCCGTATGAAAGGATACCCGAAATACCTTCTGAAAGATGACAATGATCGTTATTACATTTCTGTCATCGAAAAGAGTCTTCGAGATTTTGATAAGCTTTATTTATCTGTAGCTGATGAGAAACAGTTCATTGAAGCAGATTCTGTGATCAAAAGAGAGGTCAAGCCTGTTCTGGATGAGGTCCAGGGAATTGGGCCGGTAGAAGGCATCCGAAGTGTATTGAAGAAGCTGAAGGCAGAAGGCGAAGAATGGGTTTTTATCTGTGCCTGTGATATGCCTTATCTTACAAGAGAGCTGCCCAATGCACTGAAAGCCTTTCTTACCGATGAGGTAGATTGTGTAATCCCGGAGAGCCAAGATGGAGAAATCCATCCGCTTTGCGGTTGTTACAGTGTCCGCATGCTGCCGATCCTGGATCATATGATTGAAAAGAAAATCTACCGTATCAGAAATGCAATGATCAGTGCTCGCTGCCATGTTGTGCCGCTTTCAGAGATAGGTGTGGATGAAAAATGTCTGTCCAATACCAATTCTCCACAGGAGATCAAAAGGGAAAAGCATCAAAAAAAACAGCCTAAGATCCTGAATATCTGTGGGATCAAGAACAGTGGTAAGACCACTTACGTATCCAGACTAGTAAAGACACTGACTGAACAAGGAATGAAAGTGGCTGTGATTAAACATGACGGTCATGATTTTGAGGGCGACAGAACGGGAACGGATACCTATAAGCACCACGAAGCAGGCGCTTATGGAACCGCGATCTTTTCAGAAAAACGCATGATGCTCAACAAGGAAATCTGCCTTTCTGATCAGGAAGGACTTTTGATGCTTATGGAAGCCTTTCCGGAAGCGGATGTGATCTTAATAGAAGGACTCAAGATGAGTCCAATTCCGAAAGTGGAGATATTACGATCCGGTATTTCAGAGACCTTATCCTGTAACACAGATCATCTGGTGGCTGTGGTCACCGATCAGAACCTGACATTTGAAAAATGGCCGATATGGCCCTTAGACGATATAACCCCAGCCATGAATTGGCTAATGGAGGCATAAAAAAAGATCCGATTCACATAGGAATACTTCAAATACAGAAGTATCGGTATGCGAGTCGGATCTTTTTTGTACTCAGAAGATTTTACTGAGCGTCGTATGTTGGAAGATCGGATGCACAGTGAGCACACTTAACAGCTGCAACCGGAATCTCAGATGCACAGTATGGGCATGTCTTTGTTGTTGGCGCTGCAGGAGCTTCCTCAGCTGGCTTCTTCATCTTGTTCATAGCCTTTACAAACATGAATACGATGAATGCAAGAATAACGAACTGGATGATATTCTGGATGCAGTTACCGTAAGCAAATGCAGGTGCGCCAGCTTCCTGAGCAGCTGCAAGAGATGGGTAATCGCCGCCATCAAGTGCGATGAAAAGATCAGAGAAGTTGATCTTACCTGTAGCCATACCAAGTACTGGCATGAAAAGGTCGTTGACAACGGAAGATACGATTGTACCAAAAGCACCACCAATGATAACACCGACAGCCATGTCGATAACGTTGCCCTTAAGGGCGAACTCTTTGAATTCCTGAATAAGTTTCATGATTCTCTCTCCTTTGATATTTTTTTGTTGGGATAAAACTATTCTGTTTTGTCCTGTAATTGTATATGTATAGTTTCTATACGGTTTTTATCCATCTTTCTGACAGTGAATTTGATATTGTCAATGACAATAAATTCGCCTTCGTCAGGAATATGGGATAAGACACCTAACATGTGACCTGCCAGGGAGTCGTAATCGTCTGATTCAATCTCAAGACCAAGCAGTTCATTGATGTCTTCCAGTCGTGTATTGCCGTCCACAAGATATTCCTTCTCTGAGATACTGGTAATATCATCTTTTTCTTCTTCGTCATACTCATCGCGGATTTCACCCACGATCTCTTCAATCAGGTCTTCCAGAGTGATGATACCGGAAACGGCACCATACTCATCCAGAACAATGGCCATGTTGATGGACTGTTTCTGCATCTCGATCATCA
>JAZUHQ010000093.1:0-3123 GCA_045641805.1 Lachnospiraceae bacterium | reverse complement strand
CAAGAATCAGCATAATTGCTACAACATACCAATTCTCAAAATGCTCACTTACGAAATCATCAAAGAGCAAACCTACAATGATAGCCGGAACACAAGATACTATAATGTGAAACCAAAGACTAAATACATCTTTCTTTACATAAGCTCCAAATCCTTTTGTGGATAATGGTGCACGATTGCTCTTCTTTCCGAACGGCCAAATCTTTCCCCAAAACAGAACAACTACTGCAAGGATAGCTCCAAGTTGTATCACAACTTCATAAAACTTATAAAAGCTTTCAGATACATAGACTTTCACCAGACGGTCCTGCGGTGTCTCAGACACCATGCGGATGCCTTCTGCCACAAAGCATTTTTCCTTACGGCGTACTTTGGCCTTTCCCAGCAGTTCCTTGATGCGCTTCATCTGTGCATTGGATGCATTTGTAATCATCGCTGTCTCCCTTATATGGAAAAAGCCGCCATTTTGTGGCAGCTTTTTTCTGCATTTCTATCTTGCAAGGATCTTGGCAACACTGTACTGGAAACTGTCGATCTCCTTAGTCATTGCCAGAGCTTCTTCAATGTCGTAGTCAACATAATTGCCTTCTTTGTAAGCCACCACTCGGTTACTCTTACCTGCCATCAGTGCATCTACCGCATAAGCGCCCATAACGGATGCGATCACACGGTCCTTGGCTGTTGGAGAACCACCACGCTGAAGGTGACCAAGAATTGTGGCTCTTGTCTCGATGCCTGTTGCTGCCTCGATACGTTTTGCCATACTTGTGGAATGGCCGACACCCTCTGCATTGATGATGATGTGATGCTTCTTACCACGCTTACGGTTGCTGATGATGTGGTCGATCAGGGCTTCCTCATCATAGTTGTAGATCTCAGGAAGAAGGATATCTTCCGCACCGTTGGCAATACCGCACCATAAAGCGATATAACCGGCATTACGGCCCATAACCTCAATGATGGAACATCTCTCATGGGATGTGGATGTATCACGAACCTTATCGATCGCTTCCATTGCTGTGTTAACCGCTGTATCGAAACCGATCGTATAGTCTGTACAGGAAATATCAAGATCGATCGTACCAGGAAGACCGATCGTATTGATGCCGTTCTCAGCCAGTCTTCTTGCACCCTGGAAAGAACCGTCACCACCGATGACAACGATACCATCAATACCGTGCTTTCTGCAGACCTCAGCGCCCTTCTTCTGGCCTTCTTTTGTTCTGAACTCCGCACATCTTGCTGTACCAAGGAAAGTACCGCCGCGGTTTAAGATATCAGATACACTGCCTGCATATAAATCAACGATCTCCTCATCAAGAAGACCCTGATAACCTCTCATAATACCTTTTACTTTACAGCCATAGGCGATTGCTGTTCTGACAACTGCACGGACTGCTGCATTCATACCCGGTGCATCGCCGCCACTTGTGAGCACACCGATGGTTCTAATCTCATCTGCCATTTTTACCTCCACCGGCCGGAGCCGGATCTCTATCTATAATCTGAATTTTTTAGCCTTATCACGACCATTCAGTGGTTCTGAATAATCATGATGTATTTTATATCATAATCAGATGCTTTTCAAGGCTGTTTGACGAACTTTTACGTTTTGCTCACCCAGTGCCTTCTTCAGCTGGTCAATACATGCGCTATCAGCTGTGATCTGACAGGACGCCGGGAGCTTTTTGATCGCTTTTTCTTCCTTACAGTAAATGATCACCTGATCACTGCCTCTCCAGCCTGCGATCTGACGGTAAAGACGGGATTCGTCCGCCATAAAGGCTGCCTTATTGCTGTACTGAAGCCACACTTCCTTTGGCACCTTATCAAAAGGAACGATCTTCTCTGCGATCAGTTTGGCCTGCTGGTCCTCAGATGCGGATACACGACCTTTGACAAAGATCTTGTTCTCCTCCTGAAGCATAGACTGGTTTCTCTCATAATCGTTCGGGAAAACGATGACTTCCACAGTGCCGGACAGGTCCTCAAGCTGAAGGAAGGCCATCATCTTGTGGTTTTTCGTTGACTTGACCGTCTTTTCATTGATCATACCACCGATCACAACCGTTGCCTGATCCTCAAGGACTGTGCCGCCTTCCTCCTCATCCACGTTGAAATCAGAGGCGAGCGCTGTCACGCTCTTTCGCCACATAGCGGCATCCTCATCCATCGGATGACCGCTGACATAGACACCCAGGACTTCCTTCTCAAAAGTCAGGAGGGTGGATTTGTCATACTCACCGACATTCGGATAACGGATCTCATAGATCTGTTTTTCGGATTCATCCATGAAATCAAAGAGGGTCATCTGACCGGAAATGTTCTTCTTACGGTCTGCCGCCACCTGATCCATGATCTGGATATAGACCATCATCTGCTGTCTTCGTGTTGCACCGAGACTGTCGCAGGCACCGGCTTTGATAAAGTTTTCAATGGTACGTTTGTTGACCTCTCGGCCATTCATACGCTCGATAAAGTTGCGGAGGGAAGTAAACCTACCACCCAGCTCACGCTCGGCCACAATGGCCTGTACAACAGGGCGTCCGATCGACTTGACCGCGGACAGACCATAGCGGATCACGCCATTGTCTACTGAGAAGCCGCTCTCACCACTGTTGATGTCCGGCGGCATGATCTTGATATTCATGCTGCGGCAGATCATGATATACTCTGCCACCTTGGAAGCATTGTCGATGACAGAAGTCATGAGGGCTGCCATAAACTCCACCGGATAATAGTATTTTAACCATGCGGTCTGGTAGGACACGATCGTGTAGGCGGCCGCATGGGATTTATTGAATGCATACTTTGCGAAATCGGTCATTTCGTCAAAGATCTTGTTGGCGACGGATTCACTGATGCCGCGGGCAATACATCCCGGCACATTCAGTTCGCTGTTGCCATAGACGAAGTATTCACGCTCTCTGGCCATGACATCCGCCTTCTTCTTGGACATGGCTCTTCGAACCAGGTCGCTTCGGCCCAGGTCATAACCGGCCAGCTTCATAACGATCTGCATGACCTGTTCCTGGTAGACGATACAGCCGTAGGTCGGTTCCAGGATCTCTTCCAGTTCCGGACAGTCATAAGTAATGCCCTCCGGATGGTTCTTGCCCTTGA
>JAZUHQ010000092.1:0-4721 GCA_045641805.1 Lachnospiraceae bacterium | reverse complement strand
TGATCATCGGTGTATGTCTCTGGTGTGTTTACACGATCATGGATTACGGATGTGCACTGCAGGAAGAAGTTGACGATACGGTCTAAGCTGTTTGACTGAAGAGAAAACTGAGTATAGTTACAGAGACGAGGTAGAATATATGGGTAAGATCATTATGAGACTGGACCGCGTCATGGCGGACCGGAAGATGTCATTGAACGAGTTGTCAGAGAAAGTTGGAATCACCAACGTCAATCTGTCAAAATTGAAAACAGGAAAAGCCAATGCAGTCAGATTTTCAACATTAGAAGCCATCTGTGAAGCATTAAATTGTCAGCCGGGAGATATCCTGGAGTATGATCCAACTGAAGAATAAACAAAGAAAGCAGCGCATCTGTCATTTTGATGGATGCGCTGTTTTTTAAGTGGCGTGGGGATGAAACACTTTGATTCACGAGATATTGACAGAATCAACCTTGTCAGAAACCGTAAATGGTGGCAGAATAAAGGGTAGAGATTTAAACAACCCGGATGCGGATGCATCCAAAGGAGGACATCAATGAAGGAACATTATAGAGGACTTGGACACGTAGGCATTTACACAAAGGATATTGAAAGCCATATCGCATACTATGAGAAGATCGGTGGCCGTCTTACAGACCGCGCGCTGATCGTGACACCTCAGGGTAATCGTGTACTTGCCATGGTTGATTTTGCCGGTATCATGATCGAACTGATCCAGCCGCCAACAGAATTCCACCTTGGAGAGGGTGCGATCCCTCATATCGCCATCTATGTGGATGATGTGGACCAGACAGGCAAGGATCTTCAGGCATTGGGCGTGAATACATTCAGAACAGAAGCACCAATCTCCAGAGCGGATGTTTTTGGTGGTGTTCGCAACTGGTTCTTTGAGGGCCCATCCGGCGAAGTGATTGAGTTATTAAAGACACTGTAAGAGGAAATTGGGAATGAGTCAGAAAATCGAAGCCCTCTGGGACTGCGCCTATTGCGGACAGACCAAAATCGGAGGTTTGACAAAGAAATGCCCTAACTGCGGGCATGCTCAGGATAAAAATGTTAAGTTTTACCTGACAGAAGAGCAGAAAGCAAAGAAACTGAATGAAGAAGCGGCAAAAGATTATGGCAAAGGCGCAGACTGGGTTTGTGGCTTTTGTCAGAACCTGAATCGCTATAACGTGACCAAATGTACCCACTGTGGTGGTGACAGACAGGACATGGAAGGCGATTATTTCGAGAGCAGAGCAGAGACAGAGGCTGCTGAGAAGCTGGAACCACTGGGTATTCAGTCAAAGCCTGTCCAGACCAGACAGAAGCGCAGCATCCTGCCATTGATCGGCGTGATCGCTGTCTTGGCGATTGTGATGATCGTCCTGAACCTGCCGAAATCCAAGGATACAAGTGTCCTTGATAAGAGCTGGAGCAGAACGATTCCGATCGAAATCTGCAAAAATGTGGAGGAGTCGGATTGGAGTGTGCCCGAAGGTGGCAGTGTCTATGATGAACGTCAGGAGATCCATCACATGGAGACGGTCATCAGCCACTATGAAGACCGTGAGGTAGAAAAGAGACGTGAAGTTTTAGATGGTTATGATATCTCCTATGACTACGTCAACAACGGAGACGGTACCTTTACAGAAAAACAGATCTCCACACCAAGATACAGAACAGAGACCTACTACGAAGTCGAGAGTGTCCCTGTTTATGTCGAAGTGCCTGTGATGGCTGCCAAGTACTATTACACCATCGACAGATGGTTTATGAATCGTACGGTGGATACAAAGGGTGGCGACGATACGCCGTTCTGGGGTCAAACCAACCTGGCTTCCGATGAACGTGAAGGTGCAAGAAGCGAGGCCTATGAGATTTCCTTTACTGATAAGAAGGGCAACATCTACTCCGCATCCATTGATTACGACCTTTGGGATACATTAGACGTCGGTGACGGTGTTGATCTCACCGTTTCCGGCAAGAAGGTAACCAAGATCAACGGCATTGATATAAGATAAGTTAAAAAGGACCTGGCTCCTCCTGGTCATTTGCAGCATCCATCAACGGATGGCCAAGTGATCAGGAGGGATCAGGTCCTTTATTTTTTACTTATCCTTATTCTCTTTTTTAAGTGTCAGCATAAAAGCTCTGTAGACGATAATGACGCCAAGCCATGTGCTGCCTGCTCCGAGGAGGAAGAGGATGGCACCGACTTTGGAGACTGTACCGTCAGGGAAGAATTTGATCATCAGGAAACCAAGACCTAAAAGGAAGATGCCTGCGACCAGAAACTTGATACTGCTTTTAACTTTATCTGAGAGTGATGCCTTTGCGGCTGTTTCGTTATGAATGATTTCTTTTTCAGACTTTGATGACATAAGAGCTACCTCCAATGACACTAGTATAGCGCACATACTTCAGGAAAACCAGTGGAATAATGTCTGCAAATGCGATATGAAACGTTTTATTTCTCTGCGCAGATACTTTTGACAGGCCATTATACGATAAAGTGTGCCTATATTGCAGAAAAAGACCATGATATATTTACGGTAAGAACACAGATGTGTTCCTGTAAAAGACGTATACCTATGAATGGTTCCATAGTCACAAGATGAAAGGAGAGAGAAGGATGGTTAAAATGGATGCCAAAACGATACTTCATATCGTGATTACCTTGTTTATCATGGCCTTGTCTTATTTTGTACTGGCCAATTATATTCCACAGATGGGATGGGTACAGGAGTCCCTGGAGAGTGTGGATAAGAGCAACCTGACCGTGATGGGCTTTACAGGTGCCACAACATCCGCATCTGTCGCTATCTCGGCACTGCCTGAAGACTTTGGTACACCACTGGCCAATGTGCTGGCAGGCATGGACAAGTATTTTATCTTTATTCTTGCAGTGCTCTTTATTGAGCGTGTGATCCTCACAACAGGCATCGGCCTCGCTTTTAAGATCATCATTCCGATCGCCGGTTTCATTTACATTCTGGCCTGTGTGACCAATAAGCGCAGACTGATCAACCTGGTTTACAAGTTTGCAGTGCTTGGTCTTGCCATCGCCATGGTCGTGCCGGCAAGTACCCATATGACCGAGGCGGTAGGTGCTGAATATCTCACCTACGTCGATCAGACCATCGAAGAGACCAATATCGGTGCAGGAAAGATCAATGAGGTCATGGAAGAGAATGACACAACCGAAGAGACGATCTTCGATAAGTTATCCAATGCTTTTAAAACAGCCATTCAGAGTGTGAACGATCTGGTGGACTATTTCAGAAATGTCATTAAGAAATGCATGAATGCCATCGCCATTCTGCTTGTCACAACCTTTATCGTGCCGCTCCTGACCGCCTTGTTCTTCAGGTGGCTGCTGAGCGAACTCTTTAGTATCGTCCTGCCAATGCCAAACTTCAACGAAGAGGGAAGACTGGCAGGCCTGATTCAGAAGTCCGAGGACAGAAAGGGAATTGAAGGATGAAGAATAAAGTGATCAAGGTGCTGATCGTGGTCTTTCTGGCGGCAACTGCAGGCATCTGTCTGTGGGGACTGACTTCCAAGAGTATCCGGTCACACAAAGCCTACAGTGATGGGATCGAGCAGATTGACCCGGACACCATCTATCTGAAAAAGAGTAAAGTGGAAGTGGCTTTCGATGAGGTACTGCTTTCCGACCAGAGCGAGAGCCGCAAACTGATCGTGAGTGAGCAGGAAGGCACCGCTTCCGTACAACTGACAGACCGAATCATCAAGATCCTGGATTTCGGCTGGATGAAAAAGACGCAGACCGTTTCCTATAAGGGTCAGGCTTACTTCGTCGTAGATCTGAGCGACCTGAAAAAATCAGATATCGTCCAGGACAGCAAAAATAAGACCGTAACGATCAAGATTGGTCATGCTTACCTGGAAGCTGTGGAGGTGGATCCTGAAGAAATCGTCATTGACGATGTGAAGGAAGGCCTTCTTGCAAGAGGTGAGATCAAGCTGACAGTCCGCGATTTCAATGAGATCGAGAAAGAGATCCGTGACCGACTGGAGGATATGTTCAATACAGCAGCCAATGGACAGGCCGCTGATAAACTGGCACTGGAAATGGTCCAGGCCGTCTATGAACCGGTTGTTAAAGCCATCGACAGCCGCTATGAAGTGAAAGTCGCCTTCAGATAAGATTAAGGTTTTCATTCTATCACCGTATAGTGTAAAATAGGATTAAAGTAAATGTCGCAGCGGCTAAAAACCGCTGCGACTTAGTATGGAGAAAAAACATGTCTTATCGTACGTATTCATCCCGGCCGATCGAGAAGTTTTCGCCGGTGAATTCACTGATCATTCTGATCAATGTGGTCGTTTTTATCGTTTTGTCACTCATGGGCAATACCCACAGTGCACAGTTTATGTTCAACCATGGTGCCAGTCACTGGGCAGCGGTCTTTTACAATCATGAGTACTATAGACTCCTGACCTGTACCTTTATCCATTTCGGATTCTCTCATCTTTTCAACAACATGCTCGTGCTGGGCTTTATCGGTGATAACCTCGAGCGTGCTCTTGGCAAGATCAAGTACACCCTCTGCTACCTGGTCTGTGCCGTTGGTTCCAGTTTTCTGTCTTGCGTATGGGCATGGATGAATGGCAGCCCTGCGGTTTCCGGTGGTGCTTCCGGTGCCATTTTCGGCGTGGTCGGTGCCATGCTGGTGATCCTAATCAGAAACAGAGGTCATCTGGAAGAT
>JAZUHQ010000091.1:0-4470 GCA_045641805.1 Lachnospiraceae bacterium | reverse complement strand
CCTATTGTATGATACAATAACCACGTGGAAGGATGATGGAAACATGTGGCTGGATAAGCGATACCATTCACTGGATTATGAACTTAAAAAACGGTATGGCACCAAGATCTATAAACTGGCGCTGGACGGCGGCTTTACCTGTCCCAACAGGGACGGCAAACTGGATACCCGCGGCTGTATTTTCTGCAGCGGCTCCGGTTCCGGAGACTTTGCCCAGTCCGCTGCGCTCTCGGTCACTGAGCAGATCGAAGCCGGCAAGGCACTGCTGACCAGGAAGAAGACCGGTGACCGCTATATCGCCTATTTTCAGGCTTATACAAGCACCTATGGTCCTCTCTCCCGCATGCGCGCCCTCTTCTACGAAGCCATCCGTCATCCGGATGTCGCCATCCTTTCCATCGCGACCCGTCCGGACTGTCTCCCCGACGATGTTCTGGACCTGCTCGAAGAACTGAACCGGATCAAACCGGTCTGGATCGAGCTGGGCCTTCAGTCCATGCACGAAGCGACTGCCCACTACATTCGAAGAGGCTATCCACTCTCCGTCTTTGAGGAGGCGGTTCAAAAACTCAAAGCAAGGCACATTGAAACCATCGTTCACGTGATCCTCGGACTCCCTGGTGAAAGCAAAGATGATATGGTGGCAAGCACCCGCTATCTGGCATCCCTTCCGATCGATGGCATCAAGTTCCAGCTCCTCCATATCCTGAGAGGCACGGACCTTGCCGCAGACTATGAAAAAGGGCTTTTTGAAGCCCTGACTCTCAAGGCCTATCTGGATATCCTGATCGCCTGCCTTGAAATCTTACCAGCTTCCGTGACCGTTCACCGCATTACCGGTGATGGTCCTAAAAATCTTCTGATCGCTCCACTCTGGAGCGGCAATAAAAAAATGGTGCTCAACACCATCCAGCACGAGCTGAAAGTTCGAGACACCTATCAGGGACGCTGCCTGACCCCTAACGCCAATGACAAAGGAGAATAATCATGAGTACTGAACCTTTGACTTTATATAAACTGATGATCCTCTACATGCTCGGAAAAGTCGAGTTTCCGCTGACCAATTCCCAGATCTCTGAATTTATCCTGGACAAGGGCTATACCAACTATTTCAGCCTTCAGGAAGCCTTCTCCGACCTTCTGGAAGCCGAAATGCTCCGCACGGAACAGATCTACAACAACTCCTACTATACCATGACACCGGACGGCGAAGAGACACTGGATTTCTTTGCACACAAGATTCCGGAGAGCATCCGCATGGAGATCGACCAGTTTTTCATCGACCACAAATACAACCTCCGTCAGGAAAACGAAGTGACCGCCGACTACTACATGGATCACCCGGACAGCTTCATTGTCCACTGTGAGATCCGCGATAAGAAAGAGCTGCTCACCAGCGTGGAACTCAATGTAACCACTGAGGAGCAGGCCATCACTGTCTGCGACAACTGGCGCGATCATCATGAGCAGGTCTACGACTATCTGGTCCATACCCTGATGCTGAGGCACTAATATAGCAGAAAAACCACGAACCTGGTACAAAATAAACATATGTATAAGCAATCGCCTTACATATGTTCATTTTGTACCAGGTTCGCTTTATCTCTACTATTTACAGCGCTGCTCTGATGGCTTCAAGAAGCTCATCAAACTCTTCGTAAGCTGGGATCTCAGGATAATCCAGTTTGATCTTCTCTGTGCTCTTGAAGAGGAAGCCTGCCTTACTTGCCTGGATCATGCCAAGATCATTAAAGCTGTCACCGCTGGCGATCGTCTCGAAACCACAGGACTGAAGGGCTTTGACAGTTGTATACTTGGATTTCTCACAGCGCATCTTAAAGCCTGTGATCTCGCCGTTCTCAGCCACTTCCAGAGTGTTGCAGAAGATAGTTGGCCAGCCAAGCTTTTTCATAAGAGGCTTTGCAAACTGCTCAAATGTATCACTTAAGATGATGACCTGTGTCTCCTCACGAAGGGCATCCAGGAATTCCTTAGCGCCAGGGATAGGATCGATCTTTGCGATTGTCTCCTGGATCTCCTTAAGGCCAAGACCATGCTCTTTTAAGATCGCCAGTCTGTATTTCATCAGTTTATCATAATCCGGTTCATCGCGTGTTGTTCTCTTCAGTTCAGGAATACCGCTTGCCTCTGCAAATGCGATCCAAATCTCAGGTACTAATACGCCTTCCATATCTAAACATACAACGTTCATTTCTTTTTTTCCTTTCTGTGTAAAATAGTTTTTCCCAAAACCTGAATCGCGAATCTCAAAGAGGATTCGCGGCCGAGTTGTGCGGCACGAAGTGCTTTCCCATGCACAACTCTGGCATCCCCCGGAGGGTACTCAGGCTGGTGCCAACCAGACTGAGTGAATTATATCACAACCAAATACGGTCTACAATGTAGAATCCTGTATGTATCTGCCTGATTAGTGACATAATGTTCACCTTTTGATGTCATGAAATGATCAGCCACCCAGACCAAGCATACGGATCAGGAGGATCCAGCACATGCTGTAGTAGATGACAACAGCGATCAAGTCGTTCATGGTTGTGATCAGCGGACCGGATGCAACCGCAGGGTCCAGATCCAGACGGTTAAAGATCAATGGAACGACTGTGCCGAAAATACTGGAAATGACCATGGCCAGCAGCATCGCGATGGAGATACAGCCGGAGATGATAAAGGCCAGATCCACAGGGGCCTTCTTGATTACAACAAAGTAAGCACCGATCAGGACAAAGGACATGATATTGATCAGGAGACCATTGACAAAGGCCACTCTTGCTTCCTTCAAAAAGAGCTGGAAGAGTTTCTTGCCTTTGACCTCAGGGTCTGTCAGTACCTGCAGTGTAACCGCCAGTGACTGAGTACCCGCATTACCGGACATATCCAGGATCAGTGTCTGGAAGACCATGATCAGTGGCAGTTCGGAGACCACGTTCTCAAAAAGACCAATGATAGAGGATACAAACATACCGAGGACAAAGAGGGCCAGAAGCCAAGGCATACGCTTTTTCATACTGTCGAGCAGTGGCTCGCCCAGTTCCTCTTCCGCGGTCAGACCGGCAAACTTCGCGTAGTCATCACCCATCTCATCATCCACAACTTCGATGATGTTCTGGGATGTGATAACACCGATCAGACGATTATCATTGTCCAGGACCGGAATGGAGTTCTCGGAGTAATCTTTCAGTCTCTCCAGACAGTCCGTCGTATCTTCATGACCATAGACGAACGGGAAAGAAGTGGCTGCCAGCATCATGACCGGACGCTCCTGTTTGGCTGTGATCAGTCTCTTCAGATCGATCGCACCACGGAGAATACCCTTCTCATCGATGACAAAGAGTGTGGAAATATTGTCATTGTCTGCGGCCTGTTCCATGAGTTCTCTCATTGCTTCCTTGACAAGGAGGTTCTGACCGAAGGCAATGTAGTTGGTGGACATACGGCTGCCGATCTCATCCTCATCGAAGGAAGCGATCAGTTTGATATCCTGTCTGGATTCCTCGTCCATCATGGCGATCAGCTGGTTCTTCTCATCCTTATCCATGGCTCTTAAGATATCCACAGCCGCATCGGCATCCTGTCCGGCGATAACAGTCGCCGCTTTATATTTATCCATCTCACCGAGATAAACGCCGGCATCCGCTTCATCCACATATTCGAAGATATCGGCCAGCTTCTCCGTGCTGAGGACACGGTAGAGAAGCTTTCTCTCGGTTGTGTTCAGTTCTTTTAAGGCTTCTGCGACATCATTGTCATGGTAAACACTGAGACGCTGACGCATGATCTCGGGTGTCACCTTGCTGCGCATGATATCGGCAACTTCTTTTTTATAATCGGGTTTTCTCATGCAATTCATGCAGGCAGATGCCCGCTTTCCTCCTTATGCGCTTCACATTTGGTATGATGGAGGGAAGTATTATCCCTGATAAACGATCTTGCCGGCACAGATGGTGTAATGCACCTTGCCCGGAAGTGTCCAGCCCTTAAACGGACTGTTGTTGGCCTTGGATTCGAAATGGTCAACCACCCAGTCTTCATTCTCACCAAAGATGACCAGGTCGGCCGGTGACAATGTCTCAATGCTGCCCGGTACCATACGGTAAAACTCGGATGGGTTCTTGCTCATGCAGGCCATGAGTTCCATCAGTGTCAGGTGACCCGGCTGAACCAGGGAGAGAATACCAAGACCAAGAGAGGTCTCAAGACCGGTGATACCACTAGGCGCCTGCGCCAGTGGTTTGGCTTTTTCTTCATCACTGTGTGGGGCATGGTCTGTGACGATCATATCGATCGTGCCATCCTTGAGGCCTTCAATGATGGCCAGTCTGTCTGCCTCTGTGCGGACCGGAGGATTCATACGGCAAAGGGTGCCATACTTGAGAACCGCTTCATCTGTCAGTGTGAAATGATGAGGTGTTGCTTCCGCAAGTCGGAGGCCAAGCGGTCTTAGGAAGACAACAC
>JAZUHQ010000090.1:0-6406 GCA_045641805.1 Lachnospiraceae bacterium | reverse complement strand
GATATTCGTGGATTCTTCAATCAGCTCAGACAGGAGTTCTTAGACTGGAACGGAACATTGTTCAAGACCCCTGAGTTCTATGAACAGAAACAGAAGGTTTTAGACTTTTATAATGCGAAAGTCATAGAGTAGGAGGTCACTATGCAGAAAGTATATACGAAAATAGAATCGATTGTCGGTAACGTTGTTACTGTCAAAGCTGAGGGCGTAAAGAGCGGTGACCTTGCTTTGGTGGGAGACAGCTATGCGACAGTCATCAAACTTGACAAGGATATCGTATCACTTCAGGTATTCGCAGGTGCACAGGGTGTTTCCACAACAGACCCTGTTCGTTTCCTCGGAAAACCTATGATGGTATCCTTCTCTGAGAACCTCCTTGGCCGTATCTTCGACGGTGCAGGTGTTCCTAGAGACCACGGCCCGGCACTTACAGAGAACATGATCCCTATCGGTGGTCCTTCTGTAAACCCTGCAAAGCGTATTATCCCAAGACGTCTGATCCGTACAGGTATTCCTATGATCGACGTATTCAATACACTGGTAGAGTCCCAGAAGCTGCCTATCTTCTCCGTATCCGGTGAGCCTTACAACCAGCTTCTTTCCCGTATCGCACTTCAGGCTGAGGTTGATGTTATCGTCCTCGGTGGTATGGGTCTGAAATATGATGACTACTTAACATTCCGTGACACACTTGAAAAGGGTGGTGCGATGAGCCATACGGTTATGTTCATTCATACAGCCGCTGACCCTATCGTAGAGTGTACACTGGTACCTGATATGTCCCTTGCAGTTGCAGAGCAGTTTGCACTTGCAGGTAAGAGAGTCCTTGTTCTTCTGACAGACATGACAAACTATGCCGATGCTCAGAAGGAAATGGCGATCACTATGGAACAGGTTCCATCCAACCGAGGTTATCCTGGTGACCTTTACTCCTGTCTGGCTTCCCGTTACGAGAAGGCCGTTGACTTCGAAGGCGCAGGTTCCATCACAATCCTCGGTGTTACAACAATGCCTGGTGATGATGTTACTCATCCTGTACCTGATAACACAGGTTATATCACAGAAGGTCAGTACTACCTCAAGGGTGGCCGTATCGAGCCTTTCGGTTCCCTCTCCCGTCTGAAACAGAACGTTAACGACAAGACAAGAGATGACCACCGTGCCCTGATGGATGGTATGATTCGTATTTACAGTGCTTACAAAGAGTCCCTCGAGAAGAAATCCATGGGCTTCCTCATGTCCGAGTGGGATGAGAAGCTCCTGAAATATGGTGAACTTTTCGAGACAAAGCTGATGGACCTGAGTGTGAATATTCCACTGGAAGATGCACTTGATCTTGGCTGGGAGATCCTTGCAGAGTGCTTTGAGCCTAACGAAACAGGTTTAAAGACAAGTCTGATCAAGGAAAGATGGCCAAAGAAGGATGCATTGAACTAAAGGAGCTGTAATTTAAATGGCTATCAAACTTACCAAAAATGAACAGAAAGTGCAGAAAGACCAGCTGAAACAGTTCCAGCGTTATCTTCCTACACTGCAGCTTAAAAAACAGCAGCTGCAGTCCGTTATCATGAAGACAAACCAGGAACTGGAGCAGAAGGAAGCTGAGCGTGTTCAGATGATTGGTGATCTGGATGACTGGGTAGCAGTATTTGCTGAAAACAGCATCTTCGATGAAGAGATCAAGTTAGATCATCTTGTACAGCCGGATACAGTTATCTGTTCAGTGGAGAACATCGCGGGTGTATCTATTCCTACTTTCCAGGAACTGACATTCAAAGATATTTCCTATGATGTTGATAACTATCCTTTATGGGTCGATACTGCAATTATTAAACTGCGTGAGATTGCGCGTCTGGATGCATTGGTAAAAACACTTCGCACACAGGTGGAGCTGCTTGAGAAAGAGCTTCGTTCCACTTCACAGCGAGTAAACCTCTTCGAGAAAGTCAAGATTCCGGAAGCAAAAGAGAATATCCGTATCATTGGCGTTTACCTTGGCGACCAGCAGACAGCGGCCGTTGTACGTGGTAAGATCGCGAAGAAGAAACTTCAGGGGGCTGAACCATGATTGAACAAATGAAAATGGTCCATATCGTGACTTCTGCCTCAAAGAAGAAGGCGCTGCTGGATGATGTACGTGCGCTTGGTATCGTGCATCTTGCAGAAAAGAAATCCGCGGACCGCAATATTACAGAAAGATTCCAGAATCTTTCAAGAGTAGAATTATTACTGAAGGACTATGTAGCCGACAAAAAGGCTGCAGGTACCGTTCTTCCTGATGCCGAGTTCGAGACAATGTACGAGGGTGTACTGGCTGCCATTGATCGTAAATCTGAGATTGCTCAGAAGAAGAATGCAGCAAGTGCCGAGATCGAAAGAGTCCGTGCATGGGGCGACTTCTCCCCTGCAGAACTGAAGAGCCTTCAGGAAATGGATCTCGATTTCCATTTCTACCGTCTCGATAAAAAGGCATGTGAAGCAGCCGTAGCAGATGAGAATGTTCGTCTGATCCGTCTTGCTTCCGTAGATAAAATGGATACAGTTGCTGTGATCGGCGCACTGCCTCTCTCCATTCAGGGTAACGAGTTTAAGATCCCTGAGAAGAGTCTTACCGAACTTGAAGCAGAAGTGAAAGCCTGTGATGCACAGATCGCTGAGTGCGATGCTGTCTTTACAGAGGCATCCCAGTATCTTCCAAGCTTCCAGGTTCAGATGCTCAAGACTCAGAATGCAGAAGAGTATTCCGCAGTCAGCCACACAGCTGAATCCGATGAAGATTTCGTCTGGATGACAGGCTATATCCCGGAAGCTGAACTTGACAGCTTCAAACAGATGGCAGCTGAAAAGAGCTGGGCATGGGCAGCAGGTGATCCTGCTGAGGATGATGAACACATCCCAACAAAGGTCAAGTACAATAAGGTGACAAGACTGATGAAGCCTGTGTTCGATATCCTGGGTACACTGCCTGGTTACAGAGAATTTGATATTTCTCTGCCATTCCTTCTTTTCTTCATGCTGTTCTTTGCGATGATCATCGGCGATGCCGGTTACGGATGCTTATTCCTGATCGGTTCCCTCGTCTTTATCGCAAAAACAAGAAAAACAAACGATGCTGTACTTCTTCTCCTTGTCCTTTCCATCACCACCATCATATGGGGTGCTGTGACAGGTACATGGTTCGGTATGGAGAGTGCCATGAATGTGCCGATCCTGAAAGCAATGGTTATTCCAAGCTTTGCGAACTATCCGGAGTACTTTGGCGTTTCCACAACTGCTCAGCAGAACATGATCATGAAGTTCTCCTTCTCCGTAGGTGCCATTCAGATGTGTCTGGCATGTATTCTTTCCATTAAGAGAAAGATCGGTGAAAAGAACCTCAGCTGGGTGGCAGATCTTGGTTGGTTCATCGACGTTGTTGCCCTCTATTTCGTGGTATTATTCCTCGTTATCGGTCAGCAGGTGAACCTTGTACCATGTGGTATCGCTGTTGGTATCGGTTTTGTTCTGGTTGTTGTATTTGGCGGAATGTCCCCTGATAAGACATTTGCAGAAGGTCTTAAAGCCGGTCTTGCAGATGCATTCACAGTCTTCCTCAATACAATCAGCTGCTTCGGTAATGTTATGTCCTATATCCGTCTGTTCGCAGTCGGTATGGCTTCTCTGGCGATCGCTCAGAGTTTCAATAACATGGCCGCCGGCTTTAAGGGTCCAATGATCATCGTTGCGGCGATCATTGTATTCATTGGTCACTTATTAAATATCATCATGGGCTTCCTCTCCGTTGTTGTTCACGGCGTTCGTCTGAACCTCCTGGAGTTCTCCGGTCAGCTTGGCATGGAGTGGACAGGTGTTGCTTATGATCCATTTAAAGAAAACGAAAAAATCAAAAAATAATTAGATTAGAATAGGAGATTAAAATTATGAGTATTGCTAGTGCTGGTATGGCTGCTGCGCTTGGATTATCTGCTATGGGATCAGCATTTGGTGCTGGTTTTGCTGCTCAGGCATCTGTAGGAGCTTGGAAAAAATGTTACGCAAATGGTAAGCCTGCACCATTCATTATGGTTGCTTTCTCTGGTGCACCTCTTACACAGACAATCTACGGCTTCCTTCTTATGAACTTTATCACATCTGCAGTTGCAGGTGGTTGTGATGCGCTTCTCGCATTATTCGTAGGTATTTTCGGTGGTATCGCGATCGGTCTTTCCGCATTCTTCCAGGGCAAGGTTGCTGCTGCATCCGCTGACGCTCTCGGTGCTACAGGTAAAGGTACAGCGAACTTCTTCATCGTTATCGGTATCGTAGAAACAGTTGCACTGTTTACACTGGTATTCTGCTTACTGCTTCTCGGCTAATATTCAGCCAAAGAACAAAAACATTCAAGGGTCTGCCTCGGCAGACCCTTTTTCTATTCTAAAATTTTTCATAAACCTGTGCTATTTACATTGAGGTCCTTGTTTCCCATGTGTTATACTTCTATGGTATAGTGTTCAATTATGATATAATGCCTTAAGTGTGGTAATTGATCACGAAGGCTCGTTTTGTTTAGTGAGCCCGACAATGAATGTAATATAGGAGGAAAATACTTGATTACCAGTGTTAAATATGTATTAACAGAACTTCTCCAGAATAAATATCGTATCTATTCCATCTCCAAATATGAGATCCTTGCCGAGTTGAGAGATACGAACCTTGGCCTTTTCTGGAAATTCTTTCATCCGCTGATCCGAGTACTGACATACTGGTTCGCTTTCGGTTTCATATATAATCGTAAAGATGTTGACGGAATCCCATATATCGCCTGGATGCTTGCAGGTATGATCGTATGGTTCTTTATCTCTCCATGTATCACAGAGGGATGCAGCTCGATCCATAAAAAACACGAACTGATCACCAAGATGAAGTTCCCTGTCAGCATTCTGCCAATGACCATGATCTTTGAAAATCTCTTTGACCATGGCTGTATCTTTTTGCTGAATGTGCTCATTCAGATCATCTGCGGTAATTATCCTTCCATCTACTGGCTGGAAGTGATCTATTATATTGTCTGTGCGATCATTTTCATGTACTCTCTGGCCCTTGTGACCTCCGTACTGAACATGCTGGCACGTGATACAAAGAAATTTATTTCTTCTATTATGAGATTACTTTTCTACGTGACACCAATCTTCTGGTGCATCGACCGCCTGGGCCGGAGCAGCGTGCCATGGGTAAAAGAGATCATTCTCCGCAACCCAATGTACTACATTGTACAGGGCTACAGAGATGCCTTCTTCTACCACAAGGGTCTGCTCGGTTATCCGACATCCATGAAGTGGTTTTGGGCGATCACGATCATTCTCTTCTGTGTGGGCAGTACAATGATGTACAAGTTTAGAACCAGATTTATTGATTCACTTTAAGATGTGAGGAAGGTAACAGAAGTCTATGGAAAATACAGAAAAAAAGATAGCAATTGAGTTTAAACACGTTTCAAAAATATATCGTCTGAAAAATGAAGGCCTGAAAGAGAAACGTGGTGAGAAAACCAAGGAGTTCTATGCCATCAAAGATATCTCCTTCCAGATCGAGGAAGGTCAGGTAGTCGGTATCTTAGGTACCAACGGCTCCGGTAAGTCCACCATGTCCTTACTGCTCGCAGAGATCGCCTACCCAAATGAGGGTGAGGTCATCGTCAACGGTGAGCAGGCCCTTGTTGCCATCAACACAGGTCTCAACAGACAGCTGACAGGTATTGAAAATATCCGCTTAAAAGGTGCCATGCTGGGCTTTAACCGTAAGAAGATCGAGCAGGTCATCGAGGGTGTTGTCGAGTTCTCCGAGCTGGGCGAATTCATCTATCAGCCTGTCAAGAAATATTCCAGTGGTATGAAATCAAGACTTGGTTTCTCCATCAATCTTTGCCTGGATCCGGACATCATGATCATCGATGAGGCTTTATCTGTCGGCGACCGTACTTTTGCCAAGAAATGTATGGCAAGAATGAACGAGCTCAAAGCCAGCGGCAAGACCATCATCTTCATTTCCCATTCTCTGGGACAGGTCAGAAATTTCTGCGATTCCGTCATCTGGCTTGAGGGCGGCCAGCTCAGAGAGCAGGGCCCATGTGCCGAAGTCTGCGATCACTATGCAGAGTATGTGGAATCCCTCGGCAACATGACCAAGGCGGAGAAGAAGAAGATTCTGGAAGGCAAGTTTGAAAAACGTATTGGTGCCGGTACCAAGAAGAAAAAGAAGACCGGAACAAAGAAGAAAAAGCCGACTGCAGAAGCGGAAGCAGTGATGACAGATTCTGCTTCTCCGGTAGAGACGCCGATTGAGACAGCACAGGATACAGCAAAAGAAGCAGACGTCGCTCAGGCAGAAATAAAGTCAGAAATCATCCCGGAGACGGTTGAAACCGGTG
>JAZUHQ010000089.1:0-3808 GCA_045641805.1 Lachnospiraceae bacterium | reverse complement strand
GTGCAACACCGATCGCGTAGGAAAGCTGGATCTCACATTTCTTTGCAAGGCCTGCTGCAACGATGTTCTTTGCAACATAACGAGCTGCATATGCTGCACTACGGTCAACCTTTGTGCAGTCCTTACCGGAGAATGCACCGCCGCCGTGACGAGCCATGCCGCCGTAAGTATCTACGATGATCTTACGACCTGTCAGACCACTGTCACCATGAGGTCCGCCGATAACGAAACGGCCTGTTGGGTTAATGAAGAACTTTGTGTTCTCATCGATCATGTTTGCAGGAATGATAACATCGAAGATGTGCTTCTTCACGTCTGCGTGGATCTGCTCCTGTGTCACTTCCGGGTTATGCTGGGTGGAAAGAACAACTGCATCCAGTCTGGATGGGATACCGTTCTCATCGTACTCAACCGTTACCTGTGTCTTGCCGTCCGGTCTGAGGTAAGCAAGTGTACCGTCTTTTCTGACATCTGTCAGTCTCTTGGACAGCTTGTGAGCAAGTGCGATTGGATATGGCATCAGCTCAGGTGTCTCATCGGAAGCGTAACCGAACATCATACCCTGATCACCGGCACCAATAGCCTCAATCTCCTCATCGGACATACGATTCTCTTTTGCTTCAAGGGCTCTGTTAACACCCATTGCAATGTCGGAAGACTGCTCATCGATCGCTGTGATCACACCACATGTCTCAGCATCGAAACCGTACTTACCTCTGTCGTAACCGATTTCTTTAACTGTATCACGAACGATTCTCTGAATATCTACATAAGCGCTTGTTGTAATCTCACCCATAACAAGGACAAGACCTGTTGTAATGCTTGTCTCACATGCGACACGGCCATTTGGGTCAGCTGCCATGATCGCGTCAAGTACAGCGTCGGAAATCTGGTCACAGATCTTATCTGGATGGCCTTCTGTTACGGACTCTGAAGTAAATAATAATTTTTCCATGTCTCTTATACCTTTCTCAATACTGGTTTTTCTCTCATCGGGATTCTTTTCTAAACAAAGTCCTCTTGAGGACTTTGGCGCGCCGAGCACGGTCGCAACAGCGACATCTTCCAAACGTGCAAGTGAGCAAAAAAAAGTCCGCATAAGCGGACCTGAATGATTCTCAAATCCTCTCATTGTTCGATGTTACTCGCTCAGGTTGGCACCTTCCTTTGCAGGGGTTGCCGCAATATCACAGATCCTTGGTCTCCATTGCTCTGAATGAAAGAAAATATACATCTATTTAATTACCGTGGACTATCATAACTGACTTTTCAAGGATTGTCAATAGATTTTCTTTTTGGTGCAAAGAAAAAGACAGCTGCGCTGTCTTTTTCCGATTTTATTGAATTAAATATCGATTCTCTCGATCATACCACCCAGCTTACGGATCTTCTCCTCGAAGTGCTCGTAACCTCTCTGGATGTACTGGATATCTCTGATTCTTGTCTCACCCTTGGCTGCAAGACCGGCGATGACCAATGCAGCGCCTGCACGCAGATCCGGTGAGGAAACACTGGCTCCCACGAGACCTTCCACGCCATTAAAGAAGGCTTTGGACTGTCTGCCGTTGTCATCTCTGACACGGATATCGGCGCCCATTTTGTTCAGTTCATTGATGTATTTGAAACGACTCTCAAAGATTGTTTCTTTGATACAGCTCTCTCCCTCAGCCAATGCAAGACATGTACCAAACTGAGCCTGCATATCGGTTGGGAAACCAGGATAAGGCAATGTCTCGATGTTGGTCGCTGTCAGACGTTTTGGAGCGATGACACGGACCTGACATCCGTTTTCCTCGACAAGAACGCCCATATCCAGAAGCTTGGCTGTGATGGATTCCAGATGTGGCGGAATGACATGAGATAAAGTCACATCGCCGCCTGTTGCTGCTGCCGCACACATGAAAGTGCCGGCTTCGATCTGGTCCGGAATGATCTCATGATCAGCTGCTTTGAAGCTGTCTTTAGGTACACCATTGATCTTGATACGGTGTGTACCGGCACCACGGATATCGGCACCCATCTGATTGAGGAACTGGGCCACATCTACCACATGAGGTTCTCTGGCCGCATTCTCGATCGTTGTCTGGCCTTCCGCCATGGATGCTGCCAGCATAACGTTGATCGTTGCACCGACACTGGCCATATCCAGGTAGATGGCATTGCCGGTCAGACCATTGCTGGTCACGCGGATCATATCACCATCGTACTGAATGGAGGCACCCAGCTTTTTAAAACCTTTTTCATGCTGGTCGATCGGTCTGGAGCCGATCGCACAGCCACCCGGCATGGCAACGGAGGCCTCTCCGTACTTACCGAGCATCGCGCCGATCAGATAATAGGATGCTCTGATCTTTCTGATATATTCATTATCAACCTCATGGGTATAGATGTTTTTACCACTGATCTCTACCACATGACGGTTGCTCAGATCCGGATAATTTACGTCTGCGCCAATAGACTGAATCGCGTGTAAAAAGACATTGATATCATTGACATCCGGCAGGTTGCGGATGGTGACAGTCTCGTTGCACATGATCGCTGCCGCAAGGATACCCAATGCAGAGTTCTTCGCGCCGCTGATCTCGACTTCTCCGACTAATGGCTTACCGCCTTTAATTAAGTATTGTTCCATATATCCCCCAAAACACAAGTGTGTATTTTTTCGACTATTTAACCCTCATGTTTTAGTATAACATAAAAAAAGTCTTTACAAAACAGGTTTTTCCCATTTGTAAAGACTTCCTAATTAATCTATACACTTTGTATAGTCCTCTCCCTTAACCGACCAGCATGAGCTTGCGCATCAGACGGTCTCTGGAGGAACTGTCTTCGATATCTTCCTTTCGGATCACACCGCCAAGGCTTGCGAGCTTCTCATCAAAGGCTTCGTAACCTCTCATGATGTACTTGATATCTTCAATACATGTACAGCCATCTGCTGCCAGAGCAGCGATCACCAGTGCTGCACCTGCACGCAGGTCCGGTGCTGTGACACAGGCGCCGGTCAGCTTGCTGACACCTGTCACGAAAGCGGTATTGCCTTCCACTTTGATGTTGGCACCCATCTTTGTCAGCTCATCGGTATATTTGAAACGGTTTTCAAAAATCTTCTCTGTCACCAGTGAAGTGCCGCCTGCCAATGCCAGACAGACTGTAAACTGTGCCTGCATATCGGTTGGAAAACCTGGGTAAGGCATGGTTTTGATATCATTTGGACGCAGACGCTTAGTGGCCACCACACGAACAGCGTCATCTGTCTCCTCGATCATGGCACCCATCTCACGAAGCTTTTCGGAAATGCAGTCCAGATGCTTTGGAATGACGTGCTTGAGTGTGACATCACCCATGGTCGCTGCCGCTGCACACATGAAAGTGCCTGCCTCGATCTGGTCAGGGATGATCTCATGGTCAGCCGCTTTAAACTTCTTCACACCGTTGATACGGATCAGGTCTGTGCCTGCACCGCGGATATCCGCACCCATCTGATTGAGGAACTGGGCCACATCCACAACGTGAGGCTCTTTGGCTGCATTCTCAATGATCGTCTTGCCCTCTGCCATAGAAGCAGCCAGCATGATATTGATGGTTGCGCCGACGCTGACAACGTCCATACAGATCTTCTTACCTTCCAGCTTCTCTGCCTTTGTGAAGATCATGCCCTTGTCGATCCATACTTCTGCACCCAGTGCCTTAAAGCCTTTCTGGTGCTGATCGATCGGACGGCTGCCGATATTGCATCCACCCGGAAGAGCAACGCCTGCTTCTTTATACTTACCAAGAAGGGCACCGATCAGGTAATAGGATGCTC
>JAZUHQ010000088.1:0-3087 GCA_045641805.1 Lachnospiraceae bacterium | reverse complement strand
GCTCCTTTCTTATTATCAGGTTACAGATGAGCCTGATGCGTGCATTGTAAAGTTTACACAATACTTTATAAACATATTTATAACATAAATTTCAGGGTTTTTGCAATAAATTCGTAAAAAATGTATCGATTTCTTCATTGTTCGGCAGGATATACAATACAAAGAGGGCATGGCATTTACAAGAATTAAATTTGTAGATATAATGTTGATATACGATTAATATTCTAGATAAAGAATGCTGATGATCGCATCAGCAGATCTTGCAGGAGGTTTTATGGAAATCAAAAACATTGACACTTTTATTCAGGTCGCCGAATTATGCAGCTTCACCAAAGCCGCTCAGAAACTTGGATATTCCCAGTCAACGGTTTCATTTCAGATCAAACAGCTTGAAGAAAGTCTGAATGTCCAGCTCTTTGAGCGTATCAACCATACAGTTACTCTGACCAGAAGAGGCAGGGAAGTGCTGAATTATGCACATAAGATGCAGGTGCTGGCAGATGAACTGGAAATAAGCCTGAAAGGCGTCCATGAGATCTCAGGACATATCAAGATCGCGATGGCAGATTCCCTCTGCGCCTATATCCTTCAGGATGGCTTCCATAAGTTTCATGAACAGTATCCGGATGTAACATTCAAGATCATTACAGCCAGTACGGAGCAGATGTTTGATCTTCTGGATCATAATGAGGTGGATTTCGTCTATACACTGGACAGCCATATCTATGACAAGGAATATGTGATCGTTTTTGAAGATAAGGTCAATGCGCATTTCGTTGCAGGTATGGATATGCCGCTTCCTGAGTCTGAGGGTCCTCTGGATATCACACAGATCGTCAAGCTCCCATTCCTGATGACAGAGAAAGGAATGAGTTACCGAAAACCAATCGATGAACTGCTGGCCAGAAAGTCATTGGAGATCGAACCGGTCCTTGAGATCGGCGATGTACATCTGATCTGTCATCTGGTGACCCAGAACATGGGTATTTCATTCCTGCCGGATTTCGTTTCCGAGCCTTATATAAAGGAAGGAAGCATGCGGTACGTGGAAGTAGGGGACCTGGAGATCGATATCTGGAAACAGCTTCTTTATCACAAAGATAAGTGGATCTCACCGGCCATGAATGCGGCCATTAACCATTTATATGAGGATCATTATAAGGAATGATCTGAAATTTTGAAGGAGCAGGCCAATGGCAGTACAGGAAAAGAAGATCAGGACCTTCTATGTCATGAAGATCCTGCTTGAAAAGACAGACAATATGGGCAACATGCTAACCGCCGCCCAGATCATGAAAGAACTGGAAAAATATGAGCTGACGGTTGACAGAAAGACCCTCTATAACGATATTGAAACCCTCAAAGCTTACGGTCTTGTGATCGGACAATCCAAAGGGGCAAGCCCGGGATATTATATCGAAAAGAGAGATTTCGAACCGGCTGAACTGAAACTGATCGTCGATGCAGTTCAGGCTTCCAAGTTTATTACGGCCAAAAAGACCGATGAGCTGATCCACAAGATCAAAACCCTGTGCAGTGAGCATCAGATGAAGCAGCTGTCCAGACAGATTTATATCTATAACCGTCCAAAGACAGATAATGAGACGATCTTTACCAACGTAGATATGATCCACACGGCGATCGGCGAGAATGCGGCCATCGCTTTCCATTACGGTGAATGGACGGTCAGAAAAGAACTCAAACTGAAAAAGAATGGCGCCGAATACCTGGTCAGCCCATGGGCGCTTGTCTGGGATGATGAAAACTATTACATGGTCGCCTACGACCCTGCAGCGGATATGATCAAACACTACCGCGTGGATAAGATGCTGGATGTACGTGTTCTTGACATTAAGCGAGAAGGCAAAGCGCAGTTTGAAGGCTTTGATCTGGCTTCCTTTTCCAAGAAAACGTTCGGCATGTTTGGCGGTAAGGATGAGAAGGTTTCCCTCTACTGTGCCAACCATCTGGCAGGTGTTATCATTGACCGCTTTGGCACCAATGTGATGATGATTCCTAAAGGGCCGGATCATTTCCAGGTGCATGTGGATGTGACGGTCAGTCCTCAGTTTTTTGGCTGGGTAACCGGCATCGGCAAAGACCTGCAGATTACGGGGCCGGATCATGTGGCAGAAGCCTATAAGACGTACATGGAGGATATCCTTTCCTTATATAAAGGATAACCTTTTGGTATAGAGCGGGTTTGTTGACTTTTAAAAGTCAATATGCTAAGATATTACAGATTATAAGCTGGTATCCGTGTATGACGGATCCTAAGGAGGAAATATAAAGCAATGAGATATGATTTTGCGAATGTAGAGTCAAAATGGCAGCAGAAATGGGAAGAGGCTGACCTTTTTGCAGCCGCTGACATTAGCGACAAGCCAAAATTTTATGGCCTTGTAGAGTTCCCATATCCAAGTGGCGCAGGTATGCACGTAGGTCACATCAAGGCTTATTCCGGTCTTGAGGTTGTTTCCCGTAAACGTCGTATGCAGGGTTACAATGTCCTGTTCCCAATCGGTTTCGATGCATTTGGTCTTCCTGCAGAGAACTATGCGATCAAGACAAACACACACCCACGTATCGTCACAGACCAGAATATTGCAAGATTCTCCAATCAGATGAAGCGTATGGGCTTCTCCTTTGACTGGAATCGTGTGATCGATACAACAGAAGAAGATTACTACAAGTGGACACAGTGGATCTTCCTTCAGCTCTTTGATAAGGGCCTTGCTTTCCGTGATAAGACTTTAGTAAACTATTGCCCATCCTGTAAGGTTGTTCTTTCCAATGAGGACTCCCAGGGCGGTAAATGTGATATCTGTCACAGCGATGTTGTTCAGAAGTCCAAAGAGGTTTGGTATCTCCGTATCACAAAGTATGCAGATAAGCTTCTTGAGGGTCTTGAGCTTGTAGGCTATCCGGAAAACATCAAACAGCAGCAGCAGAACTGGATCGGTAAGTCCAAGGGTGCATTTGTCAACTTTAAGCTTGCCGGTGTTGATGAGCAGCTCCGCGTTTACACAACACGTCCTGATACACTTTTCGGTGTTACTTTCATGGTTATTGCGCCTGAGCATCCAC
>JAZUHQ010000087.1:0-2458 GCA_045641805.1 Lachnospiraceae bacterium | reverse complement strand
ACGGCTACGTTGAAAATCCTGATGGTGAGCCTGTTGTTCTTCGTTATCTCCAGGCTGCAGACCACGGCTCCGCTGACTCTGCGATCCTTGCTCAGGCTGTTCAGTCCGATCTGAAGGCAGCAGGTATCCACATGGAGATACAGGCTGTAGAGAACCTTTCCGATTACCAGACATCCGGTGACTTCGACTTCTACACAGCAAACGATAACTCCGCACCTACAGGTGATCCTCTGGTATTCCTTCAGACAATGTATACAGGTCTTGGCGTATCCGGTAAGAAGAACCTGACAGGTTTCCAGGATGACAGAATCGATGAGATCGTTGAAAAATTAGGTACAACATTCGAGACAGAGGAGAGATATGCACTCGCAGCTCAGGCTTCCCAGATTCTGAATGATGATGCAGCCAACCTCTTCCTGACAAACTCTTACATCAACATGGTATCCGCAGCAAAGGTTAAAAACGCTATTCAGCCTGTCTGCGACTACTATTTCATTACAGCTGCGATCACAGTAGAATAATTGATCTATGATATAAAGGAGACGCAATGGATCTGCTGACATTTGAAGATGTGAAAATTACATATCAGAATAAAAAAGAGGCGGTATCCGGCGTCACTTTCTCCGTACCGGAGAAAAGCATTGTTTCCATTGTGGGTGAATCCGGAAGCGGTAAATCGACTTTGATCCGTGCGGCGATCGGATTATTGCCGCCGGGCGGCCGGGTGACAGAAGGAAAGATCCTGTTTGATGAAAAAGAGATCGGCACCCTTTCTCATGAGGAAATGCGAAAGATGAGAGGCTGTGAGATGGCCATGATCTTTCAAGATGCCGGGGCATTTCTGAATCCAAGAGTGAAGATCGGCAAACAGTATCTGGAAACCCTGTCTGCTCACATGAATATATCCAGGAAGGAACAGGAGAAGATCGCCAAAGACATGCTTTTAAAGCTGAAGCTGTCCGATCCCGATCGTATCATGAAATCCTATCCATTCCAGCTCTCAGGAGGCATGCGTCAGCGTGTAGCGATCGCTATGGCGATGAGCATGCAACCGAAGCTCCTGTTGGCGGATGAACCAACCAGTGCACTGGACGTGACTGTCCAGGCACAGGTGGTTCAGGAGATCCTCAATCTCCGCCAGGAGTATGGCACCTCTGTTGTGATGGTCACCCACAATATGGGCGTTGCTTCAAGAATCTCGGATTATATTGCGGTTATGAAGTCCGGACACTTAATGGAATTCGGACCGAGAGACCAGGTGATCATGCATCCGCAGAGTGACTACACCAAGATGCTGCTCAGCGTCGTACCGGAACTGGAGGGAATGAAACATGAGTGAGAAAACGAATGTGACGATTCCTCATAAGGCCCATACAGAGCTGGGACCACAGATCTTAAACATTCAGCACGTCTGTAAAAATTTTGATATGCCGGGCGGACAAAAACTTCGCGCGGTCAATGATGTTTCCTTTCACCTGTCCGCAGGTGAAAAGATGGCGATCGTGGGTGAATCCGGCTGTGGCAAGAGTACACTTGTCAAACTGGTGACACGTATTGAAGATGTGACAAAGGGAGATATCCTTTTTGCCGGCGAGAAGATCAATGATATTAAGGGAGAAGCCCTCAGACAGTACAGAAAACAGGTCCAGATGGTTTTCCAGGATCCTAAAGCTGTCTTCAGTCCACGAATGAAGATTGGTCAGTTCCTGATGGAACCATGGATCAATTTTGAAAAGAAATCAAAGAAAGAGGCGAAAGAGAATGCGTATTACTCTTTAGAGCGCGTTCACCTTGGCCCCGAGTATTTTAATAAATATCCGCATCAGCTGTCCGGCGGTGAACTTCAGCGAGTGGCGATCGCAAGAGCCATCTCACTGCACCCAAGACTTCTGATCTGCGATGAGGCAACCAGCGCACTGGACGTATCGATCCAGCGCCAGATCCTGGATCTGCTCCAGGAACACTTTGAACAGGCCCATGGCGATCAGGCTTTCTCCATCCTCTTTATCACCCATGATCTGGCCCTTGCAGAAAACTTCTGCGACAGAATCGTGGTCATGTACCTGGGAACGGTCGTTGAGACCATGCGTGCCCATGTACTGAAATATCACGCACAGCATCCATACACACAGGCCCTTCTGAAGTCCGTTTTCAGCATTTACAGCGATCAGAATGAACCGATCACTGTACTGAAGGGGGAACCACCAAGCCCCGTGGATCTGCCTGAAGGATGCGTTTTCAGCGGCAGGTGTCCTTATGCGACAGAACTGTGTTATAAGGAGAAACCGAAGCTGAAAAACTTCAGACCGGGACACTATGTGGCCTGTCACAGGGAGTTAACAGAGACACATCTGTAAGACCCCAATCCTATTGAAAAAGGAAAAATCACCTCTTAAGGGGGAAGGGACGCCCCTGTATAAGAAAAAAAGGAAGTCGGATCGTAGCCATGTCGTTCTGT
>JAZUHQ010000086.1:0-7888 GCA_045641805.1 Lachnospiraceae bacterium | reverse complement strand
GTACAACGTCTGCCTTCTTTGCAGCCTCACAAGCCTCATTGATGAGTGCCTGATCAGGTGCACCATGTCTTGGGTAGCCTTTTGCAAATGCTGCAACTTCCAGTGGGTAGTTGCCGATGACGCCCATGGTTGTATCCAGCTTTGTTGGGTTAACAACGGAAGAACCGGCACCCTGGTAACGTGGTGTTTCTGCGAAATCACCGATCACTGCCACCTTTGTGCCCTCTGCAAGAGGAAGCATCTTGTCTTCATTCTTTAAGAGAACGATACAGTTGCCTGCAGCCTTCTTAGCCATTGCATGGTGAGCATCCACGTCAAATGGAGTGCCCTTCACTTTATTAACTGCTTCTCTTGATGGCATGGTTGCCTCAAGGAACTCGATGACACGCTTGTCAACCATTGCTTCGCTGATCTTGCCTGCCTTGACAGCTGCGATCAGCTCTTCATCAGAGTCACCGCCTGTTGTAGGCATCTCAAGGTGGGAACCGGCCTGAACACCCATCACGTGATCATTGGATGCGCCCCAGTCGGAAACAACGAAACCATTAAAGCCCCACTCATCACGGAGGATCTCCTGAAGGAGGTGCTCATTTTCATTGGCATAAACACCGTTGACACGGTTGTATGCGGACATCACAGACTTTGGATCACTCTCTTTGACTGCGATCTCAAAGTTTGTAAGGTAGATCTCACGGAGTGTTCTCTCATCCATAACGGAATCGCTGGCCATACGGCGAAGCTCCTGAGAGTTTGCTGCGAAGTGCTTAGGACAAGCACCGACGCCATTTTCCTGAATACCTCTGACATAAGCGGCTGCCATCTTACCTGCAAGGTATGGATCCTCAGAGAAATACTCAAAGTTACGACCGCAGAGTGGGCTTCTCTTAACGTTCATACCAGGTCCGAGGAGTACACATACATCCTGACTGGCTGCTTCTGTGCCAAGGTGACGGCCTACTTCTTCACCGAGAGCGATATCCCAGCTGTTGGCCATTGTAGCTGCTGTTGGGTAACATGTCGCAGGTACGGAACCGTTCAGACCGAGCTGATCGCTGGCACCTTCCTGCTTACGGATACCGTGAGGTCCGTCGGAAAGTGTAACACTCTCAACACCAAGACGTTTTACGGAACGGGACTGCCAGAAATCTTTACCGGATAAGAGGTAACATTTCTCTTCGAGAGTCATTTTGCTTACGACTTCTTTAACATTCATTTTCATCCTTCTCCTTTACTCATTAAGTTGCTCTATCAATAAAGTGATACATCGTTGCATGACTTTAGTCATAGGTCAACTTTTTTAAATTCCGGGATACCCCCAAAGAGGTATCCCGGATGAGAATTATGATGTCAGCACAGAATCAATCCTATGCGTTTTTCTTTTTCTTCTTGAGGAACATAGCCATCATGATCAGCCAGAGACCTACGCAAACAACACCTGCGATTACGTCGATCTTAACGAAGAGCTTAGTCATGTTGTCCATACCCTTACCGGACTTGTCAGCATTTGTGTAGTAACCGGAGTTACCTGTACAGTAAAGGATGTTCTTACAAGCCTGTCTCATTGCTGCTACAACGTCTGCATTATCTGTATCAGAGAATACATTGGACTGAGCCATACCGAAACCAAGCATGAGGTCATTACCGTTGAGAACTGCTCTCTGAGAGTTCATGTAACCGTAAGAACCGTTGTAGTCTGTCTCAACCATACCTACGAAGCCCCACTCACCACGGAGTACGTTCTTAAGGAGGTTAGCGTTACCACAAGATGGTTTTGTACCGATGAAGTTGAAGGAGCTCATAACTGCAAGCTGTTTAGCTGTGTAGTTCTTAACTGCTGCTTCGAAAGGCTTCAGGTAGATCTCACGGATAGCCTGCTCATCAGACCATGTAAGAAGGAAGGAACAACGGTTTGTTTCCTGATCGTTCAGTGCGAAATGCTTGATGTATGGATATACACCGTAAACAGCTGCTGCGTTGATCTGTGGAGATACGAACTTAGCTGCAAGAACGCCATCCTCAGAGTAGTACTCGAAGTTACGACCTGCGAAAGCGTTTCTATGAGTATTCATAGCAGGACCATACCAACCAAAGTTGGAAGCGTCTGTGTACTCTTTACCCATAGCATCACCAAGCTTCTCAGCCATCTGCTTGCTCCATGTCTGAGCCATAAGAACCTCAGCTGGGAAAGCGGAACCCTGAGCACCTGTCATGAAGTTGTTAAGACCTGCAGGGCCGTCACAGTCCTGAGTAGCAACCTTGCCTACAGATTCAACAGCCTGAGTATTCCAACCACCCATGTTGATCAGACGACCCATGTCATCGATTGTAAGCTGGTCAAGAAGCTCATCCCAGGAAGGATCATTGTAATCAAGACCTGTGTAGTCAGCAAGTGTCTTACCATTGGAAGCGCCAAGTGTAGGCATTGTAGCCTCACCTGTAAGGAATACGGAAAGATCAGCAAGCTCTGTGTTTGTGAAGAGTTCTACACAAGCACGATCTGCATCGCTGAGTTCTGTCTTCTTAGGAGCTGCTGTAACCTTATCGTAGTTCTTGAAGCCGTCCTTACGGGAAAGGATCTCGAAGTCGCCTCTGGAGTAATCCTGGAACTGGTTATTAGCAACTGTAAGGTCGGAAGAACGACCTGTCTCGGAGTAGTCGATTGTCTGAGCAACTGTGAAGGAAGCCTCATCAAGTACTGTATGGGAATCAGCACGAACGGACATCACATATTCACCTGCTTCAAGAACATAACCACTGCCCTTAACAACGATACCGTTGGAATCGTAGGAAGCAAGATCTTCCTTAGCAACTTCGAATACAACCTGCTGGCTTGCACCTGGATCAAGGAGCTCTGTCTTCTCGAAGTCTACAAGGTTTACGGAAGCTTTTTCGATACCACCGTTTGTGTAAGGAGGTGTCATGTAAAGCTCAACAGCTGTCTTACCAGCTACAGCGCCTGTATTTGTAACATCAACTGTTACTGTAACAGTATCGCCATTGTCTGTCAGAGAAGCGATCTTCTCTTCGAATGTTGTATAGGAGAGACCATAACCGAATGGGTACTGAACATGATCTTCATACTTGATCACGCCGTCATCGGAAGCTGTCTCATAGTACTTGTAACCAACATAGATACCTTCTACGTAGTTAACGAAAGCAAGGTTACCTTCGTAAGCGCCATCAGCTGCGAAGAGTGCCTGTCTGAGGTCTTCTACGTTTGTGTAAGAGAAGTTACCAAAGTTGTTGAATGTAGGTGTTGCTGTCAGATCCTTAACGAAAGTATCAACAGTCTTACCGGATGGGTTAACATCACCCTTTACGATCTCACCAAGAGCCTGGAAACCTGTCTTACCTGCACCTGGGCAGTAGATAACAGCGCCGATAGAATCATACTCATCTACCCAGCCAAGCTCCATTGTGTTGTTCGCATTGATAACAACGATAACCTTATCGAATGTGGAACAAACCTTCTCGATCATTGCTTCCTCTGTATTGGAAAGCTCAAGGTATGTCTCACCCTCATCAAAGTCATCATAAGAACCGTTGTTTGTGTAAACGCCGGATGTGTAGCCGAAGTGCTCAATGCCAAGGGAAGCTGCAACGTTCCATGTGCCGTTGATAACTGCGTGCATATCTGTTGGAAGGTCAGCGCCCTCACCACCGGAACGGCCGATAACGATCACAGCTGTATCAGAGAATGCTGTTGCATTGCTCATTACATCGTCTGTGTAGTAATCAACTGTTGGCTCAGGGAGTGTCCAATCCTGCTCCTGCATTGCGATAACAGGACGATCAGCACGGTAGTCTACATACATCTTGGAAAGGTCTTCGTTTGTTGCATAACCAGCACCCTGGAGACCTGCGAGGATACCTGTTGCTACGGAACCATCAGAAGAACCGGAACCTGTACCACCGAACAGAGGGTTTGTGGAAGCCCAACCGAATACGTTAAGGTTTGTTGTATCAGCGGAAAGTGGAAGTAAACCATCATTCTTTAAGAGAACGAAACCTTCTTCACCGATTTCCTTGATAACTGCCTCAGAGTTAGCAACTGTCTCATCTGTCAGCTCGATCTTTGTAGCGTTCAGATACTGAGAAACTGTACTCTTAAGAGGTCCGTAACAAATCATGTTTGCAATCATCACAACGATCAGGATTGCTGCAAGTAATGCAGAAATGCTGACAACGTGCTTTGTGCCTTTCTTGCAAACAAACTGTGATCCAATGATCACAACAATCGCAATTACGATAACTGCAAGAATTGCATAGATGTAATTGCTAACAGTCAGAGCGTAAGATAATACGTCTGCTGCACTCGCGCCCATGCTCTCAAAAATAGGAGACACAAGGCCTACAAGAAATTCAATCATTTTTTATTCCTCCTTCTTATTTTGCAGGCATATCCCATAAATGCCTGATTAATTCATTATATCAGCGACATGTTTTTTTGTGCAAGCACTTGCATGAACTGTCGTTTTTTCGCACAAACTGCGCAAACTGCACAAAACAAAAGAGAAACAAAGACATTAGTCCATGCTTCTCCTTTAGCACTTTGTCTGAAAAAAGTATCTTTTTTACGGCAAAGGGATCAATATTCTCATGCGGAACCAGCCCTCACTCACATCGATGCTCATCTCGCCTTCGTACTTTCTGGCCGCATGCTGCACACTGCGGAGTCCATAGCCGTGAAGAGGGCTATCCTCCTTGGAAGTTTCAGGCAATCCGTTCTTCAATCGGATCTGTCCCTCACCCATATAGTTTTCACAGAGGATCACAAGAAAGATCTTGTTTCGGTCAACCACCGTCAGGTTGATCATTCGTTTTTCCGTATCCTCGATCGTTTTTTCATATTCAATGGCATTATCCAGGATATTGCCGAAGATCGTACAGATATCAATGACATCCATGAACTCAAGAAGACGTCCGTTGACAACGGAGGTCAGTGTGATGTCCTGATTCCTGCAGGTGACACTCTTGGCACTGAGCAGGGTATCCAGGATATCATTGCCGGTCTTATTCTGGACTTCAAAATCGTGGATCTCCGATTCGATCTTATCCAGAAGGTGCTTTTTCGTGCCTTCCGGCATATCCTTTCGCAGGATCGTGATGTACTGCTTGAGGTCGTGATACTTGAAGTTGATGTTGTCGCTGACTTCCTTGGAGTGCTCATACTGCTGGTACTGGTTCTTGAGGATGGTCTCCATCTTGACCATGTCCATGCGGATCTGAAGGTTCTGGATCTGCACATGGTAGGCATAGAGCATGACCAGACCGATCGCATCCACCAGGGTTCGCAGCTGGAAGATAGCAAACTCCGAACCGGACAGCGGCGTGTTGGCAAAGAGAAAGGAAATATTGCTGGCGATAAAGATCGTGACACCGATCACAAAGGCCTGGACCGCCTCCTTGAGGCTGATCTCCAGGTTGTTTTTATCGGTATAACGCCACCTCTGGAAGAGAAGGACCAGAATGCCGACACCACCGTAGACCAGAAGAAAGCTCAGTACATTCACGGCTTTCTCATCCACACCCTGCTTGATATAGAAATAATTCATCATCCACTGGAAGGAGGCTGTAAACTCAGCCAGTACAAAAGCCTCGATCAAATGGAAGAAGGCTCTGTACCTTGTCAGTGCATAGGTGAAATAGATAAATACATACATGAAACAGACAGCCAGAATCATACAGAAAACCCAGAAGACACCTTCCTGGTGGTCCGTCAGTACAAAAAAGAACGACTGAAAGACCAGGAACGCAAGACAAGGGGCCCATAAACGCACCCCTTTTCTTCTTGTCTCTGTGGAATACATGAGCAGCATGCAGAAAAGCCATTCTGCAAACGCTGTGTAGATTCTCGGGATGTCCGGTATACCGATGACAATCCCCTGCATTACTTCACCTCACTCCAGTAGTCGATCATGTCTTTCATAAACTGATCGTACCTTGGTCTTGAGATCTGCAGATTTCTGCCGTGGACCATGGCACATTTATCTTTGATACCTTCCACCTTCTCGAGATTGATCAGGTATCCCTTGTTGGCTCTTGAGAAATGCATATCCGCAAACAGCTCTTCCGCCTGAGCCATCGTTCCCGTACCCATATGGTCACCGGAATGGGTATGGTAGATCAGGTTGTGACCGGCACTTTCTATATAGTAGATATCCGCACTTTCGAGTCTGAGCACACCACCCTTGACCGTGAGGGTCACATAGCGGCTGGACTTCTTGCGCACCTTGCCGATGGCTTTGGCCAGCTTCTGGCTGAAGGCAAAGTAAGAGATCGGCTTGACAATGTAGTCGAAGGCACCGACTTCATAACCACGGATCGCATACTGCGCCAGGTTGGTGATGAAGAGAAGGATCACCTCCGAATCCACCTTGCGGATCTCTGCCGCAGCGGTCATGCCATCCACGAACTTCATCTGAATATCCATCAGGATGATATCAAACTGAGACTTATATTTTCTCAGGATCTCATCTCCATCCCTGAAAATGGTCAGCTCCAGATGCAGGCCGGACTCCCGCTGAAAGTCTTCCATATACTGTTTTAACATCTCTACAAAAACATCTTCATCTTCTACGATCGCGATTCGAATCATACTCAACCTCTATCCAAACACCAAAAGAAATCGCTCATCTGTTATCTAACATTATACTATATTTCAAGTTTTTTCGCCATAACAGACCGTCCCTATCCCCTATCTTTTATGCGGCCTTGGATCTCTTTTGATCAGCCCATCTCTGCGTGGCCCGGAAGGGCAAAATAGTCCTCGTATGTTTTTGGTGAGCAAGCGAGCACGGAGCAGCCGTGATCAAAGCAGAGGGGTTCTTTGTTGGTTCTGGTGACGATGCCACCGGCTTCCGTGACGATCAGACAACCGGCTACATAATCCCATGGCTGCAGCATGAGCTCCACAAAGATCTCCGCTCTTCCTGCTGCGATGTCGCAAAGGTCCAGGGCCGCGGAACCGCTTCTTCGGATATCCATACCGGCCTTGTGAAGGGTCTTGACAAGCTCATAGGACCTGTCAAAGAGTTCCTGATAGTAAGGGGCCGTACCAAAGAGGATCAGACCATCGGAAAGACCATGCTTGCTGGCATGGATCGGCTGATAGTTCATGAAGGCACCCTTCCCCTTCTCTGCGTGGTACATATGGTTGGTGTATGGATTGTAAACAAAGCCCATGACCGGGTCGCCCTTGTAGAGAAGGCCGACGGAGACACAGCTCTTTCCATAGTTTTTGATAAAGTTGGTGGTTCCATCGATCGGATCCACAATAAAGGCATAGCCGGTACCCAGGGCGGACTTGTCATCCCCCTCCTCACCGATAAAAGCCGCTTCAGGAAGGATCTTTAAGAGTTCCTCCTTCAGATAGTTCTGAACAGCCACATCATACTTGGTCACAAAATTCGCTCTTCCCTCTTTTGTGCTGACGCTGCGCTCCGCATCGTCCACCAGAAGGAGACTGTTGCCTGCACGTTTGACAACGTTGATGATCGCATCTACCATTTCCATTTCTATTTCTCTCCCTAATAACACAAAAGAAAACGTGGAACCCACGTTTTCTTTGTGTCAAAATGAATGTCTCTTTATTTCTTAAGGTTTTTGATTCTCTCGATGGCTTCCACAGTGTTCTCGTAGGAACCGAAAGCTGTCAGACGGAAGTAACCTTCACCGCTTGGGCCGAAACCGGAACCTGGTGTACCAACAACGTTGGCATTCTCAAGCAGGTAATCGAAGAACTCCCAGGATGTCATGCCGTCCGGAGTCTTGAGCCAGATGTATGGTGCATTGACGCCGCCGAATACTGTAAAGCCGGCTGCCTGAAGGCCTTCTCTGATAACCTTGGCATTGTTCATGTAGTAAGCGATCTGCTCTTTTGTCTGTG
>JAZUHQ010000085.1:0-10978 GCA_045641805.1 Lachnospiraceae bacterium | reverse complement strand
AACTGAGATTAATGCTTTATATGATGAATCATTCAGAACAGAAAATTGCCAGATATGAATTGTTGGATGCTGTATGGGGGATAAAAACCGATGTTGAGACTAGAGTTGTGGATGAAACCGTTAGAAGGATCAGAAAAAAGCTGAGAATTGCGAATAGCATGGTGACGATCAAAACGATATGGGGATATGGCTATAGCCTTGGAGTCGTAGAATGTTAAGGAAAAATATAACAAATATGCTGCTGGCAGGGGCGATCCTATCCTATCTGGTTATTATCATTGTTGTGCATTATCTGATGGCCAGCTACATTGAGCAGGAATCAAAGCAAGCACTAGACATATTTAGGCAGGAATTGTGGGAAGATTCCCCGGAGAATTTAAAGTATGATACCAATCTGTTTCAGGTCTTATGTGTGGAACTGGATGCTCAGCTTTGCGCGACACAGGATTATCAAGAGGAATATACACAGAAAGAGGATTTGATTGTCTGGATCAGAGACCACACAATATCTGAGAACAAATTGACAAAAGTGTCCATTCTGTCGGAACAATACTATTGTGAGCTCATACCGTGTCCTTCGGAGGAAGAGGCATCCTGGATGTTATTGTTTATCGATGTTACGAATGTGGATCATTTCTTTGGTATGATTCAAAAAATCATGTATATGATAATGAGTCTTTCTGTTTTTTTAGTTATTTATATCAGGTGGAGCATGAATAAATGTCTGGAAGCGGAGAAACGGGACTGGCAAAATGTTTTTGAGAATATTACACATGAATTAAAAACGCCGCTTGTGTCTATTCGTGGATATGCGGAAGCATTGAAAGAAGGAATGGTGAAAAATCCAGGGGATGCCTTAGATATCATCATTAAAGAATCAGATTTTCTGAAAAATCAGGTGGATGAACTGATGACGATGATTAAATTAAGGCGTGGAATCACAGAATTAAATCTGGAAAAAATATCTATAGAAGAGCTAGTGGGAGATTGTATTGATGAAATGCTGCCATTGCTCAATCAACATCAATTGACTCTTGCTGTAGATATATCCGATCAGTTTGTATATATGGATTATCCTTTGATGCGGCACGCTTTCTCGAATCTTCTAAGTAATTCATGCAAATATGCAAACAAAAGGATTTCCGTTACCTATAGCAATGGTATGTTGAAGATATGGAATGATACACAGAAAACGATGGTAGAAACCTCACATTTGTTTGAACGATACTATATTGGGAATAATGGAAATATGGGAATCGGCTTATCTCTGGCAAAAGAGATTATTGAGATGCATGGATTCTCAATTGAAGCAGTAAACGAACAGGAAGGGATTTGTTTTTTGATTCTGATGAATGAAAAATGAGGATGTGGAGAATGAGAGTTTCATTTATGGATTTAATCTTGAGTTTTTTGTTAGTTAATGGACTGTTATCAGTGCTTGTTCCTTTCTCTGTATTCATAACAAGAATAGGTGGTCTGAATGCTTGTACCAGACAGATTCGCAGATATTGGGGAATGTTTGGTGTTATTCTGACGGGCCTTCTTTCAATTATAAGCCGACTGACAGGTGATTCGTTGATAAACATAGACATGTGTCATATAGCAATGTCTGAACAACAGGTTAATAGAGTGTGTACATATTTGAGGGACAGGTTTTATGAAGGAATTACAGTTTCATCCGGCTTTGTGAGAGTATTCTTTCTATACCTGAGCATTTTTTGCTTTCTGGGGGCTCTTGCATGGTATTCAAGAAGTAAACATCTGCAATACTATATTTCAAAAGAAATAGGCAATCGCAAAAATTATTATTTGATTTTAATAGTAATTATTGCGTGCTTAGAACTATATTTTGATTATTGGCTGGTTCCGGAATGTATATGCGAAGGTATTCTGGATAATGTGTCTTTGGCAACAAAACTGAATAATGTTTCAACACTAGCTTTTTGCAGCATTCTCTTTTGGATGACAGAATTGGTATTTGTGACATTGTTTAAATTGAGATTTTACAAGGGCTTTTGCCATCAGTTGGTTGTTGATCGCCATAAAAGAGCTGCGTCGGATCTTTTTAAATGCCTGTACTGGTTCAATCCAGTTTTGATGTTAATTGATGATTGACGATTATCCTCAAAATCAGTATCCTTAAATCAGAGAAAAAAAGAAACCTACATAACCTGCCACCGGAATGGTTTGCCTGTACGTTTCTGAATGGTTCCGCTGATCAAGTGGTGTAAGTGGTGTTGGTAGTAACACTTCATCATACAGAACATATCAAAACCGCCGGGCTTGGCAGGCCGCAAAGGGTGAGTAGACCTTTGCAATGTAAGTTTCAAATTAGTAGCATTATAACATTCACACAAAAATAACGCAATATTATCACATTTTTGTATTTATTATATACATGAAACAGAAGAATAAGAGGAGAAAAACGGGCCATGATTGCTTATGAAGATATCTTAAACCTCAACTTTTATACCTATGGACAGGCCTTTTCCGGCAGTTATAAAGGGATGCGCTACAAAGTGATCCAGCTGAAGGAGCAGAAGGATGAAGAGGGAAATGTTGTTTCGGAAAAATCACTGGAGACCTATATCTGGCCGGAACCTTTTGGCTTTGACAAAACAGCGGATGATCTGAAGATCCGCAACCTCTTTCCTTTCTCGGAAGAAGGAAGAAGAGCGGTGGTAGACTGGCTCAATGAAATGCATGAAAAGGGTTCATGGGAAGGCGGTTTCACCATGTCCGGGCTGAAAGCGCTCAGGCCGGAATTGTATGAATAGAAAAGAAAGAATCCCGCAGTTGCGGGATTCTTTCTTTTTCTTTTCCATCTTTCACTAGAATGGCAATACTCGGATGAGTGCCATGTAGATGATGGTGCCAAGTGCAATACTCAGTAGGGTATTTCTCTTTTTGATATGGACGATGACCACAGCGATGATAGCCACAGCGGAAGCGATGGCGCTGGTGGTAAAGACAAACAAGTCATTTTTTAAACAGTAGATGACTAAAACGGCGATGATGGCCGGCGGCAGTTTATTGGCTACGGTTTTGAACTGTTCCGGCATTTCCCTTTTGCCGCCAAAGATAACGAATGGGAAAGCGCGCAGGGCAAAGGTAACGACTGCACAGATAGCGATCAGAAGGATGGAGTGTGGGACATTGATCATGCTTTTTCTCCTCCTTTGCGGTTTAATGTATTTCTGCTCTCATTCAAGGCAACGATCAGCACGGTGATGAGAAGGGCCGGGAGCAGGAAACGGGAAGGACCGAGGATCAGTACGCAGAGCGCGCTGATGATCAGACCTGCACAGGCGGCAAAGCGGGTCGCCTTCGGGTTGGACATGACCTGGTCCACCAGAATGACAGTGAAAAGAGCGGTCATGGAAAAATCGATACCGGTAAAGTCAATAGGCAGTACCTGGCCGAGGATGGCACCGATGACGGAGCCGATGACCCAGTAGCTCTGGTCGAAAATGGCGATCAAAAACCAGGTGTCGTCTCGAAGCTTTTCTTCGGGATCTTCATTTCTGCAGCCACACAGAACGGAGTAGGTCTCGTCTGTGAGGGAGAAGATCATATAGAGGCGGGTCTTCATCTTTTTGAAGGATTCAATAAAGGAAAGACCGTAGAATAAATGTCTGCTGTTAACAAAAAGGGTGGTAAACGCAACGGTCAGTGGGGATGCGGCGGTAGCCAGCAGTGGGACAAGGACGAACTGCATGGAACCGGCAAAGACAAAGATACTAATCGCAAGCGCCCAGAGGAAGTTGTAGCCGGCTTCTTCAAGCACGATACCGAAGGCAATGCCAAGGAAGACATAGCCAAACATGACCGGCAGAGAATGAAGGAAAGCATATCTGATCTTGCTGTTCATGAGTGTTAGTTTCTCCTGTATTATTCTGTCTTGGTTTTTATGTCGTTATAGGTATCCAGGAAATGGTGAACTTTTCCGTCTTTCTTATAAGCAATGATGGTGCTGAGGCTGACATTCTCCACGCTCTTGAAGATGTTGCCTTCAATGTATGGGTTGACTTCCTTCAGCTTTTTGATGAGCATCTTGATTTCCATACGCTTGGAAGAGGAAGAACCGTCATCGTGGAAGGCGGTACAGGTGTCAGTGAAACGGCATGCACACTGGATAAAGTGCAGGTCGTTGTAATCGCGCCAGTGTTTGATATCATCTTCACGGACCAGATACATCGGACGGATGAGCTCCATACCTTCAAAGTTGGTGCTGTGAAGCTTTGGCATCATGGTCTGTACCTGTGCACCGTACATCATACCCATGAGAATGGTCTCGATGACATCGTCATAGTGGTGGCCGAGGGCGATCTTGTTGCAGCCCAGTTCTTTGGCCTTGCTGTAAAGGTAACCACGGCGCATTCTTGCACACAGATAGCAAGGGGATTTCTCTACTTCAAAGACGGCATCGAAGATCTGAGAATCAAAGATGGTTACAGGAATACCCAGCATGGCACAATTGTTTTCAATGACTTTGCGGTTGATCTCGTTATAGCCCGGGTCCATCACAAGGAAGACAAGTTCAAAAGGAAACTTGTTGTGACGTTTCAGCTCCTGGAAAAGCTTGGCCATGAGCATGGAGTCTTTACCGCCGGAGATGCAGACAGCGATCTTATCTCCCGGCTGGATCATGTCATACTGGTTGATACCTTTGGCAAAGCGGGTGAAGAGCTGTTTATGGAATTTTTTACGGATACTCTGCTCCACGTCTTTCTGTTTGTCAGGGTCAAAGTTTTTGAAGGATTCGGATAGCCAGTGGGTATAGCCGCCTTCGAGGGCTTTGGCTTTGAAGCCTTTCTCGCAGAGCGCACTTGCGATTTCCGGGCTTTCATCCCCGGATTTACAGTAGAGGATATAGGTCTTTTCGGAATCAATCAGGCCGTCTTCTGCCTGGCTTAAGATATGCGGCATGTGCTTGGCTGCCGGCAGGCAGCCATAACTGTAGGCACCCGCGTCGCGGATGTCTGCCAGTATATAGGAATCAGGCGCCAGGGCCTTCATTTCTTCTAAAGTGATCATGAGTTCTGAGGTCATTTCTATCTCCCATTTCTTATTTTTGAAACTGTTCCTATTGTACCAAAAAAGAAGGGAAGAGTACAAGAAAAATGACGCAGCCAAAGCTGCGCCATTTGGTATATAGGTATTGGAAAAAAGAATAGCACTATTTCAGTCTGAGAATACTTAAGAAAAAGTCGATGATCTGCTGGAAAATACTGCTTGCTTTCTCAACGCTCACATCGCTGAGGTCGAAGCTGATGCCCATCTCACCCAGTTTGTTATAGACGGATTTGGCCTGGCTCATGAGCACGTTGAGGTCAAGATCCAGTGTGCTGAGCTTCTGGAGAAGGGCTTTGATCTGGGCGATCTGTTCCTCTGTCAGAGAGATATGGAACTTATCGCAGCCTTCATTGATGGCTGTATCCAGATCCTTGGCATTACCGTTGGCAAGCTGTTCTTTCAGATAAGCGATCAGACCTTCAACGGATTCGCTGTCAGCCTCAATGCTCTGCTCGATATCACCGGTTGTGACGATCTCATCTACAGCGGCATCGATGGTACTTTCGCTGACTGTCTCACCTGTCATCTCAGAATAGGCTTTGATGGCACCTACCAGTGCGGCTGTACCGGAAACATTGAAAGGACCGGCAACATAGACTTCTACATCGTCCACACCTGCAGTTGCAAGGGCATTCTCATACATACCCGGTGTGCAGTAAGTGATGCAGCTGCTTGTTGTTACGTGGATACCACTGCCTTTAGAAGCATCTTTGATCAGAACAGAAGATAAGGCACGGCTGCCGATCTTGCTGGCACTGACATAATTGCCAAGGTATTCATACTCCTGGGCGTTGGTGATGTAAACGACATCGTAATCGGAAAGATTTTCTCTGCTGATCTGAAGTTGGCCAAGTACTGTGCTCAGCTCATCATCAGTCAGGTCTGCACCAAGTGAAAGGTAGGACTTGGTCTGGTCTGCGTAAACAGGTGTGGCAGGAAGTGCGGCGCCAAGGATCATGGCACATACAAGGGCTGCCCCCATCATTTTTTTGAATATATGTTTCATTTTCTAAAACTCCTTTTTAATATTTCTCTGTTTGATGCATTATAGCACTTTTTTTTCCTTTGTCAAATGCAGGCGACATTTTCTTAAGGTTTCTTAAGGGGATTTTTAGATTTAGAACAGGTTTAAGAAAGAAATGTCAGGAAAAGTATTGCTTTTTTGAAGCCTTTGCGGGAAATCTGCTATAATGGAGAGGAAGGCGGTCAGGCCTTAAGAATACAAAAATATAAATTAATGAAGAAAAGAGCGAGCAACATGCCAAAAGTCATTGATATGCACTGTGATACCATTCCAAAAATGTATGACAGTATGAAAGAAGGAAAGATCCTTTCTCTTGCAAAAAATAATCTTCAGATCGATCTGGATAAACTGGAAGCCGGCAATTATCTCTGCCAGTGTTTTTCCTTATTTACACATCTGGATACGATCAAAGCCAGAGGGATAACCCCTTTTGCTCATGTGAATGATCTGGCTGATTTCTGGATCAGAGAGATTGGTCAGTATCCGGATCGTATCCGTCAGGCAAAGACCTATCAGGATATCCTGGATAATGAAAAAGCAGGCGTGGTCAGCGCCATTATGACGGCAGAAGAAGGCGCGGTTTTTGAAGGTAAGATCGAAAACCTGCATGCCATGTATGATAAAGGTGTTCGTATTGCCACAGTCACATGGAATTATCCGAATGAACTGGGCTTCCCGAACCCAAAGCAGGAAGCTGGGAAACCATGGCTGCCGGATTTCGAGAATGGTCTGACAAAGACCGGTTTTGAATTTATGGAGGAGATGGAAGGCATGGGTATGCTGATCGATGTCTCCCATCTGAACGATGCCGGTATCCGTGATGTTTTTGCATGCACCAAGGGTCCTGTGATCGCGACACACTCCAATGCGAGAGCGCTCCACTACCACCTCCGCAATCTGGCAGATGAGAATATCAAAAAGATCGGTGAGCGCGGCGGTGTCATCGGCGTCAATTTCTTCCCGGATTTCTTAATCCCACAGTCAGACAATCTGGCCTGGGACCAGCATGCCGCTTCCAGTGAAGACATGGTGGCCCATATGAAATACCTGAAAAACATCGGCGGTATCGGCTGTGTGGCACTGGGTACAGACTTCGATGGTTTCAGTGGTTATACAGATATCGAAGATGCATCCTTTATGCCAAGACTTGCCGATGTCATGCACCGAGGTGGTTTTACGGACGATGAGATCGATATGGTCTTTTATAAGAACTTCCTGAGAACGGTTAAAGACGCGTGGAAATAATTAACGGTAGTATAACTAACGGTACCTGGTTCATATGTATTGAACCAGGTACCGTTTTGTTGTTATATGATACTTTTAAGGACCTCTTTCATATGCTCCGCAAACACGCTGTGGCTCTCCTCGGTCAGGTGAGCGCCGTCTGTCGCAAGGGTAAGATTCCAGCTGACTGTGTCTGCAAAGAACGTGCCGTACTGCTTGGCCAGTTTTTCATAAGCAGGACCGAGCTGGCGTGAGAGGGCATCCAGATGGCCCTGGCCGTAGCGCTCCAGCTCCAGCTGTGGTGGTGCGAGGAGAAGGATCTTCTCTGCAGGGAGCTGACACTCGTTGATGATAAAATCCAGGAAGCCCTTCATGCGATTGACCACAGGATCGATGCGGCGCTGGAAGGTAAACATCATATCGTTGGTGCCCAGCATGATGACCATGAGGTCAAAAGGTGCATTGTCTTTCAGCATCTTTTCTACATAGCCAAGATCCCAGTCATCGTCAGGGATCTCTCTTCCGTTCATACCCTTGTTGATGATCTCATATTCAGGCATGTCATCCAGAATGCCTGTCCATCGGATATTTTTAGGGAAGCGGTCGCCAATATAGGATCTGGAGTCAAATCCAAATGTATTGGAATCGCCGAAACATAAAATCTTTTTTGCCATCTTCATTCACCTCAAAAATTTTATTAAATCGATTTTAGTAGTTTTATCATATGTTCTGCAAACAGGCGGTGGCTGTGCTCTGTCAGATGTGCCCCGTCTGCAGCAAGTGCAAGATTCCAGTCGGCTGTATTGACAAAGCCTATGCCATATTTTTCTGCCAGCCTCCGGTATTGTGGACCAAGGTCACGTGAAAGGGCTTCTACATGCTCCCTTTTCAGCGGCGGTGGTGCCATCAGCAGAAGCTTTCGGGCGGGCAGTTGACAGCTGTCTGTGAGATAGGCAAGGAGCTGATCCATGCGCCTGATCACAGGCGGCAGGGAGGGCTGGTCTGCCAGCATCAGGTCATTGGTCCCCAGCATGATGGTCATCAGGTCAAAATCACCTGCTTCTTCGATCATTCTGCCGACAAAGCTGCGGTCCCAGTTGGAATCAGGAAGTTTCCTGCCGGGTACGCCCTGATTGATGATCCTGTATTCGGGCATATCATCCAGAATGCCTGTCCATCGTCTGTTTTTGGGAAAGCGGTCACCCATGTAGGGCTGTGAATCGTAGCCGTAAGTGTTGGAGTCACCGTAACATAGAATCGTTTTTGACATGATGATTTTCCTTAAAAAAATTGCTGATTTAATTATAACGTTGCCGACCTTTCATGGCAAGGAGACAGGTAAAAAATCAGAGAGAGCAGTGTCTTGTATAGGCGGAATATTGGCCTATGTACATCTTGAAAATCCCCTTTTTTAAGGCTATAATGTTAGTATAAGCTAAGTTTTTTGAACGGTTTTTGGGGAACTTGGACGTCTAAAAGAAAGGAGGATCCGCTATGAATTTTTACCATGCAATGCATGACTTTTTTCACCAGTGGAATCTGTTTACGATTCTGTTCAGACTGGTCCTGGCCATGATCTTTGGCGGCTCCGTAGGTCTGATGCGAAGTCTGAGACGACGAAATGCAGGCTTCAAGACCCATGCCGTGGTCTGCATCGGTGCGACCCTGATCATGCTGACCGGTGAGTTCATCTACATGGAATTTGATCCGGTTTTTGATGTCTCAAGACTTGCAGCCCAGGTAGTCAGTGGTGTCGGTTTCCTTGGTGTTGGTACGATCATTGTCACAGGTAAGAACCACATCATGGGTCTGACAACAGCAGCAGGTCTCTGGACATGTGCAGGTATCGGTATAGCACTTGGTATCGGATTCTATTCAGGTGCACTGATCACGACTGTGATCATTCTGATCATTTATCGTTTTCTTGAAAATATGGATGACATTGCAGCCAGCCATGCGTCGATCATGCATGTCCGCATGGTGCTGGATGATAAGAAATCCATCGCCCCTGTCATCGCGCGAATCAGGGAGAGTTACAGGGTAGATAAGGTGGATGTAAACAAACCACGTAAGGCAAAAGGAGAGATCGTCAGCCTGAATCTTGTGCTGGACGTGGGTCCACACAGCAATCACAGGCAGGTTGCCAATGAGATCATGGCCTATGAGGGTGTTATTCTGGTGGAAGAAATCTAAGCAATACTTTACCAATGTTTATTTTTGATTTTACCTGCTTTATATTTACATTGGGCATGATCTATGATACGATTTAAACAAAGATCGGCTTGGTACGCCGATGGATTTGTTGAAAATGTACAATGATGCACACGTTTTTTTGTACGGGAAAAAGGAGGAGTTATTTATGAAAAAGTTTAAGAAAGTTATGGCAGCAGCGTCTGTATTAGCATGTTCAGCTTTTGTTCTCGGTGCATGTGGCAGCAAACCAGCTCCAGCACCAGCTCCATCAGAGCCAGCAAAAGAAGAAGCGCCAGCAGAAGAGGCAGCTGCAGGTCTTAACGACATGAGTCTCGAAGAAATCACAGCTCAGGCTCAGGAAGAGGGCGATGTTCAGTCCGTAGGTATGCCTGACGGTTGGGCTAACTGGGAACTTCTTTGGGGCCACATGGCAGACAATTATGGTCTGACACATGCAGATAACGATATGTCTTCAGCAGAAGAGCTTTCTATGTTCGCAACAGAAGGCGAGAACGCTACTAAGGATATGGGTGACGTAGGCCAGGCATTTGGTCCTCAGGCAATCGAGCAGGATCTTGTACAGGGTTACAAGACATCTTACTGGGACAGCGTTCCTGATTGGGCTAAGGGCGAAGATGGTAAGTGGATGATCGCTTACGTTGGCGCAACAACATTCCTTGTAAACAACGATCTGATCGACGAAGCAGCTCCAACATCATGGGAAGATATCAAGAACGGTTCTTATAAGGTATCTATCGGTTCCATCAATGGTGGTAACGCTCAGGCAGCAATCGTAGCTTCCGCATTCGCATTCGGCGGCGGCAGCAGCATCGACGAAGTTAATCTTGACGCAGCATTTGATTTCTGGGCAGAGATGGCAGAAGCTGGCCGTATCAACACAGTTGATATCACACAGCAGGGCTTCGAAACAGGTGAGGTTAACGTAGGTGTTGTTTGGTCCTTCACAGCGATCCCTTACAAGAACGCAATCGCTAACTACGATATGCAGGCAATCATCCCATCCGATGGTTCTATCATGTCCGGTTACGCTTCCGTTATCAACAAGTATGCACCTCATCCAGCAGCAGCAGCGCTTACAAGAGAAGTTATGTTCTCTGATGATGGCCAGACATACCTTGCACAGTCCGGTGCGATCCCTACAAGAACAGACGTAGAGATCCCTGAAGAAGTTCAGGCAGCTACATTCCATCAGGCAGATTACGCTAACGCAATCCCAATGGATGACACAGCTAAGTACTCTGAGGTTTGTGCTTCTATCGTTGAGAGATGGGAAGAGGAGATCCAGCCATTACTCGTTCAGTAATCTGACCGGTAATTCAGAGTTATTTAACACATTGTGTGCTTTTCAACAAATATAAATGAACTGTAGGGGGCGTACATCTATGTGCGCCCCTTTTTTAGGGAGACGGTTATCCTATGAAAAACAAAAAGTATATTTAT
>JAZUHQ010000084.1:0-2428 GCA_045641805.1 Lachnospiraceae bacterium | reverse complement strand
ACCAACTCCTTGGCTCACAGAACGACATGGCTACGATCCGACTTCTTGGTCAGGCATTCAACGGCATCACCGGCTATTCCTTCCTCGTGTTCAATCTGTTGTGTGCGCCCTGCTTTGCCGCAATCGGTGCCATCAAGCGTGAGATGAACAACGCCAAATGGACATGGTTTGCCATTGGTTACCAGTGCGGATTTGCCTATGTGATCGCTCTGATGATCAATCAGTTCGGCATGCTATTTACAGGCAATATGAATCTGATCGGTCTGGTATTTGCGATCGCAGCCCTGGTCTTCATCATCTACATGCTGTTCTTAAAAAAGTACAATGAGGCAACGACTCTGGAAAGATCATGATCGGTAAAGAAAGAGAGGAGTTAGATTATGGCAGCGTGGTTCATGGCAAACTGGGGAACGATCGTAGTATCCCTTATCCTGATCGGTATTGTGACACTGATCATTGTCAATCTGAGAAATAAGAAAAAGCAGGGGAAATCGTCCTGTGGATGTAATTGTGCTCACTGTGCAATGAGCGGCTCCTGCCATCAGAGGTAAAAGAAAAAGGAAGAAGGTGCGATCTGGGCATCTTCTTCCTTTTTTCTGACTGTGAAAGTAAATCGATGGAATCAAAGGTCAGTTTGTGGTAGAATCAAGGGTCTCCTGCTGGGAGAAAGTGTCAATACAAGGATCGTGAAAGGAACTACCATGGGATTTCAACCGGTATTAGTGAATGTGCTGGTCATGCTGGCATATATGAGCATGGCATATGGATTGGTTAAGTGGAAGAAGGCGGCGTCTGCTCATGCAAAATCGCTGTCGGCTCTGCTGCTCTATGTCTGCGGTCCCTGTCTGATCATCAGCTCTTTCCAGAATATGGAATATTCCATGGAGAACTTCGGTAAGGCCATGACCTTTATGGCAACGGCCATTGCTGTGATGATCCTGTTCTTCTTGATCGTATTTGTTGTCTTTCGAAAGAAGTTTTCTGATGCCAGATATCGCATACTGAACATGGGTTCCATGATGGGCAATGTGGGCTTCTTCGGTCTTCCGATCATTACAGCATTGTTCCCGGGAGAGAGCGTAGTCGGCTGCTACAGTACCATGTATATGACAGGAATGAATTTTCTTGTCTTTACCATCGGTGTCTTTTTGATCACAGGCGAGAGAAAATACATCTCACTGAAATCTCTGATCTTTAATCCCACCACCTTATCTGTCCTGGTGGCGATCCCCTTATATCTTCTCAAGTTCCATTTCCCTGAGACCATCGGGAATACCATTTCACTGCTTGGAAAGATGTCCACGCCGGTCTGTATGTTCATTCTGGGAATGCGTCTGGCATCCATGAAACTGAAGGAAGTCTTCGCACAGCCCTTCTCCTATGCGGTCTGTGCCCTGAAGCTGATCGGCTTCCCTCTGTTTGCTTATCTGTGCGTGTTCTTCCTTCCCTTCTTTGACCATACCTTTAAGGTCAGCCTCTTTGCTTTGAGTGCTGCACCGACGGCAGCCGTTGTATTGTCTTTGGCAGAGCTCCACGAGATGGAACAGAAACTCACTGCCAACGTGGTCCTGATGACCACCTTGTTCAGCCTGATCACCATGCCATTGATGATGCTGATCGTGGCATGATAACAGGTTAAGAAAAAAATAAAAATTTTTTTATTTTACCCTTAACCTTTTCCTTAACTCATTTGTCTATATCTCAGAAAGTTAAAACAGGAGCGATAAAAAAGCGCTCCCGAAACAAAAAACATTGAAGTTAAGGAGAAAACAAAATGAAAAAGACAATCACTCTCGTAGGCGTAGGCATCGCAGCACTGGCAACCATCTTCGGTATCATTACCCTTTGCACCCTGTGGTCTGACGCTACTTCTAAAGTCGCCAACTGCTGTTTCGGCTTTGCCTTCCTTCTTTCCCTGGTTTCCTACATCCTCTGCGGTGGTATGGGCCGTGCTCTCAAGTCTGCCTGGGGCGTTGCCAAGACCATGTGGTTCCTGGTCCCTGTTTTCCCGGTGGATCTGTGCATGGGAATCGTCGGATTCTTCATGGGTGTATGCATGTTCTTCTGTCTTCCCATTTTCTTCGTGCTTAAGTCCGTTCGCGAAAGAGCAAAGGAGCAGGATGTAAAGAGAATGAACAGACAGGTATCCCAGATGGCATATCAGTACCAGCAGCCTCAGTACAGCCAGAATCAGTTTACTCAGCCCCAGTACAGCCAGAATCAGTATACTCAGTCCCAGTACAGCCAGAATGTACAGTATGTGCAGTACAACCAGCCCCAGAGATGATGAACATGGATTATCTGAGAGAGAACAGCCCCGGAACCTTCCGGGAGTTCATCCGCTTTTTAATGGAGTGGGAACTTCCCCCAAGATCCATGTTTGAAAAGATCCTGGTGGAGATACTGAAAGTAAGTCCTTTTGAACACG
>JAZUHQ010000083.1:0-10616 GCA_045641805.1 Lachnospiraceae bacterium | reverse complement strand
CTATATGCTGATCGGTGTCGTTATGAAGAAGAGTGGTATGGTCCCTAAGAGCGCACAGAGTGTTCTGACAGACATGGTCATTTACTGTTTCCTGCCTTGTAACCTTGCCTTATCCTTCAGAAACGATATGCAGCCGGAACTCTTTAAAGAACTCCTGCTTGCATTCATTGCCGCTTTTGGCGTACAGGCTATCAGCTGGACACTCAGCCGCTTCCTTTATAATCAGTATCCGGATCTGAGAAAAAAAGTGCTTCAGTATGGTACGGTTGTTTCCAATGCAGGTTTTGTCGGACTTCCGATCTGCTACAGCGTCTTCGGTGCGACAGGTCTTGTGATCGCATCCATCGCGATCATTCCGCAGCGTGTCATCATGTGGTCTGCCGGTATTTCCCTCTTTACGGAGGCACCGGATAGAAAAACAATGATCCGAAAGATCGGTCTGCATCCATGTATGTGTGCCGTCTATGTGGGTCTTTTCCTTGGACTGGTGAATCCAACCCTTCCGGAATTTGCCGAAAAGACGATCAATTCCTTAAGTGCGTGTTCCACACCGCTTTCCATGATCCTTGTCGGCCTGATCATCGCAGATGTTGAAGATGTCAAGACGATCATCTCATGGGATGTCATCCGTTATTCCATCATCCGACTGGTTCTGATCCCTGCCATCTCTCTTGTTTTCTGTAAACTCTTTGGCCTGGACAGAGTCGTCACAGGTGTCACAGTCCTTCTGGCAGGCATGCCTGCAGGCACAATGACAAGTATTCTGTCATCCAAGTACGGTGGCGATTCCGAGATGGGCAGTAAGATGGTCATCCTATCGACCGCATTGACATTTATTACGCTTCCTGTATGGTGCATGATTTTATAAATAAGAAAAAGGTAGATTCAAATGGCAATTCAGTGGTATCCGGGTCATATGACGAAAGCCCGTCGTATGATGCAGGAAGACATTAAACTAATAGATATTGTGATTGAACTTGTGGACGCAAGATTACCATTATCCAGTAAGAATCCGGATATTGATGAACTTGCCAAAGGAAAAGCAAGATTGATCCTATTAAATAAAACAGATATGGCGGACCCTGCAGTAACTAGTGCATGGGAAAGCTGGTACAAAGCCAAGGGCTTTTATGTGCTTCAGATCAATTCCAGAACCGGAGCAGGCATCAAGTCTGTAACCGGTGTTGTGAATGAGGCATGCAAAGAAAAGATTGAAAGAGACCGCAGGAGAGGTATCAAGAACAGACCGATCCGTGCCATGATCGTCGGCATTCCTAATGTCGGAAAATCAACTTTCATCAATAGTTTTGCGGGTAAAGCCTGTGCAAAGACAGGTAATAAGCCGGGCGTCACAAAGGGTAAACAGTGGATCAAACTCAATAAGAATGTAGAGCTTTTAGATACACCAGGTATCTTATGGCCAAAATTCGAAGACCAGGAGATTGGCCTTAAACTGGCCATTTCAGGCTCTATCAATGACCAGATCCTGAATATCGCTGAACTGGCGATTGCCCTTGAAAAGTACATGATCAGCGCATATCCGGGGGTTATCGGACAGCGTTATGGCGTTACGGAAACAGAACAATATGTTGAATTACTGGGTGAGATCGCACTGGCACGTAAGTGTATTAAAAAGGGTGCGGAACCTGACCTTGACAGAGTGGCCGCGATGATGATCGAAGACTTCAGAAGTCAGAAGCTGGGGCGTATCACACTTGAAAAGCCACCCGCTATATAGAAACGAGGATAAGCATGGCAGTAAAAATCGCAGAGATCAAAAATGAACTGAAAAATGCACCGATCGACCGATTAGCATCAGTGATCGAAACGTATACATCGGACGAAAGAAGCGGCGTACAGTCCGCCATTGCTTCTGCACAGAAGAGACTGGATGCTTATCATAAAGAACTGGCGCGTGTCGAGATCATGCTCACTTTTGAGAAGAGTCATCCTGAGTGCCGCTATATTTGTGGTATCGATGAAGCCGGCAGAGGCCCTCTTGCAGGTCCTGTGGTCGCTGCTGCAGTCATTCTGGATCCACAAAAACCAATCCTTTATGTGAATGACTCCAAAAAGCTTTCTGAAAAGAAACGTGAGGCACTCTTTGATGAAATCATGGAAAAAGCACTCTATGTGGGTGTCGGCATTGCTTCACCGGAAGTGATCGACGACATCAACATTCTTCAGGCTGACTATGTGGCCATGACAGATGCGGTTCATCAGCTGGGTGTGAAACCTGATCTGCTTCTGAATGATGCGGTCATCATTCCTCAGCTTAAAGAAATTCAGCAGATTTCCATTATCAAAGGTGATGCCAAGAGCCTTTCCATTGCGGCTGCAAGCATCATTGCCAAAGTGACCAGGGACCGAATGATGTATCAGTATGATGAAATGTTCCCTGAGTATGGCTTTGCAAAAAATAAAGGCTATGGTACAGCTGACCATATCGCAGCGCTCAAAGCAATCGGTCCAACACCGATCCACAGACGTTCTTTTATCGGAAACTTTGTTGAATTATAATTCTTGTGAAAGCATGTGATCATTTGAATAAACGCAATATCGGCAGCCGGTATGAACAGATCGCTGCAGACTATCTGAAGGAAAAAGGTTACCGTATTCTTGAAATGAATTTCAGACAGAGACAATCTGAGATCGATCTGATTGCTATGGATCATCATTATATTGTGTTTACGGAAGTGAAATACCGTTCCGATCATTCTTATGGATATGCCGGGGAAGCGGTCGATTACCGTAAACAGCAGAAATTAAAAAAAGCAGCGGTTTATTATCTCTATAAAAATCATATGAATGACTGTCCATGTCGTTTTGACGTTGTCGCCATTCATGGTGATCAGATTACGCATTATATCAATGCATTTGAATAATTGAGAAATAATTATGTATAATAATAAAAACACTACAACACTTCTTCAAAAAGAAGGTGTCACCTATATAGAGTTTCCTTTACTTGCTAAGACCGGGATCGTCAGACATGCTTTCTCAACGCGTCTTGGTGGTGTGAGTCAAGGTATTTTTGAGTCGATGAATCTGAGCTTTTCAAGAGGAGATGAGAGAGAAGCTGTTCTTGAAAACTACAGAAGATTCTCAAAAGCGACAGATATTCCGGTGGAAGATATGGTTCTCTCCAAACAGACCCATACAACCAATGTCCGCGTTGTGACAGCTGAGGATAGAGGAAAAGGCGTTCTCTATGAGCTTGGCTATACAGATATCGATGGCCTCATTACCAATGAACCCGGTGTATGTCTTGTCACTTCCTATGCGGATTGTGTCCCTCTTTTCTTTATTGATCCGGTGCATAAGGCAATCGGCCTTTCTCATTCCGGATGGAGAGGCACTGTTGCCAAAATGGGTGCGGTCACTTTAAAAAAGATGGCAGAGACCTATGGCACCGATCCTAAGGACGTTATTGCGGCCATTGGACCTTCTATCTGTCAGTCCTGTTATGAAGTCAGTACAGATGTGGCAGATGCTTTTAAAGCTGCATTTACAGACCAGGAGGCAGCGGATATACTGATCGATAAACACAACGGTCATTACCAGCTGGACCTTCATAAAGCCAACTATTATGTATTTACCGATGCCGGAATCCTTCCGGAAAATATTGCTGTGACAGATCTGTGTACATCCTGCAGATGTGATCTTTTATGGTCCCACAGAAAGACCAAAGGCCAGCGCGGCGGTCTCTCAGCATTTATGGAGTTGATTTAAACGATGAACAAAAAGTACTTACAGGTGATCAAAGAAGTCGTTCCGGGCAGTATTGCAGATGAAATGGAACTTCAGCCGGGAGATGCGATTATCAGCATCAACGGTGAGACAATTGAAGATGTCTTTGATTACCATTACCTGGTCAATGATGAATATCTTGAGATGGTGGTTCTGACGACTGATAAAGAGGAGATCATCATGGAGATCGAAAAAGATTACGAGGAAGATCTTGGTATCATTTTCGACTCAAGTCTGATGGATGAATACAGATCCTGCACCAACAAATGTATTTTCTGCTTTATCGATCAGCTGCCAAAGGGTATGCGTGAGACTTTATATTTTAAAGACGATGACTCCCGTTTGTCCTTCCTTCAGGGTAATTACATTACAATGACCAATATGAAGGATAAAGATCTGGATAGGATCATCTTATATAAACTGGAGCCTATCAATGTTTCCGTCCATACAACCAATCCTGAGCTCCGCTGTCAGATGCTCCACAACCGTTTTGCGGGTAAGATCATGGACCAGCTGCAGAGACTCTATGACGGCGGTATCATCATGAATGCGCAGATCGTTCTGTGCAAGGATCATAATGATGGCGAGGAACTTGAACGTACGATTCGTGATCTTTCACGTTTCCTTCCAAACATTGAGAGTGTGTCCGTTGTACCGGTCGGTTTATCTGACCACAGAGAAGGCCTTTGCCATTTGGATCCATTCACACCGGAAGATGCCAGAGAAGTCATCCGAATCATTGAGAAATGGCAGAAGATCGCCTATGAGGACTATGGATGTCATTTCATTCATGCATCCGACGAATTCTACCTGCTGGCAGGCTATGAAATGCCTGAGGAAGCGCGTTATGATGGCTATCTTCAGCTTGAAAACGGTGTTGGTATGATCCGTCTTCTTGAAAATGAATTCATGGAAGGTCTTGAAGAAAGCCAGGTGCCTGAAAACATCGAAAGAACCGTCACGATCGCAACAGGCCGTGCCGCAAGCTCCACAATTCATCGACTGGTTGCCCGACTTCAGGAAAAATATCCGAAGGTACATGTCAATATCTGTACGATCATTAATCACTTCTTTGGCAAGGATATCACGGTATCAGGACTGATGACAGGTACCGATCTGATCGCTCAGCTGAAAGACAAAGACATTGGAGAACAACTTCTTCTTCCTTGCAATATTCTCAGAAGTGGTGTTGATGAAAGAATCCTTCTGGATGATGTGACCATCGAGGATATTGAAAAAGCTTTACAAATCGAAGTTTCGATTGTAAAATCAAACGGTCAGGATCTTGTTAAAAAGATTCTGGGTATCTATGAGAATGAAGCATAAGACAGTGCAATGATCCCACTTTGCATGTCTTTCAAATAAATTTTTGTAACGATTCACCCCTCACACACAAAAGGAGGCGAAAAGATGAGTAAACCAATCGTGGCGATCATTGGTCGTCCTAATGTAGGTAAATCCACATTATTTAACACCCTGGCTGGTCAGAAGATCTCTATCGTCAAAGACACACCGGGTGTTACAAGAGACAGAATATATGCAGACGTTACATGGCTTAATTATCAGTTCACAATGATCGATACCGGTGGTATCGAACCATCCACCAGTGATCTGATCTTAAAGAGCATGCGAGAACAGGCTGAAATCGCAATTGAGACCGCAGATGTAATCATCTTCCTGACAGATGTTCGTCAGGGCGTTGTGGATGCCGATTTCCAGGTAGCCAATATGATCCGTAAATCTAAAAAGCCGGTTGTTTTAGTTGTCAACAAAGTGGACAACATGCAGAAACAGATGGCAGATGTTTACGAATTCTATAATTTGGGTCTGGGCGATCCATATCCGATCAGTTCCACATCCAAACTGGGACTGGGTGATATGCTCGATCAGGTGGCTTCTTACTTTAATCCAAGTACAGCAGAAGAGGAAGAGGATGAACGTCCTCATGTCGCTGTTGTCGGTAAGCCAAATGTCGGCAAATCTTCTCTGATCAACAAACTTACCGGTGAAAACCGAGTGATCGTCAGTGACATTGCAGGTACAACCCGTGATGCCATCGATACAACCATCAAACGTAATGGTAAGGAGTATGTCTTTATCGATACCGCTGGTCTTCGCCGTAAGAATAAGATCAAAGAAGATATCGAACGTTATTCCATTATCCGTACTGTATCCGCTGTAGAAAGAGCCAATGTTGTCGTTTTAATGATCGATGCCAAGGAAGGCGTGACCGAGCAGGATGCAAAGATTGCCGGTATTGCCCATGAACGCGGCAAAGGTATGATCATCTGTGTCAACAAATGGGATGACATTGAGAAGGATGATAAGACCATGAATACTTTCCAGAAAGATATTCGTGAGAAACTGTCCTTTATGCCATACGCTGAACTTCTCTTTATCTCAGCACTGACAGGTCAGAGATTACACAAGTTATTTGAAACAATCGATGCAGTTATCGAGAATCATGCCATGAGAATCGGTACAGGTGTCCTTAACGAGATCCTTACAGAGGCTGTTGCGATGAAGCAGCCACCTTCAGATAAGGGTCACAGACTTAAACTTTTCTATATCACTCAGGTATCTGTTAAGCCACCGACATTTGTCATCTTCGTCAATGACAAAGAACTGACACATTTCTCCTATACCCGTTATATCGAGCATCAGATCAGAGAAACTTTCGGCTTCAGTGGCACACCGCTTCACTTTATCTATCGTGAAAGAAAGGATAAGTAATCATGATTTTAAAGATCATCATCTGTATGGTGCTGGGCTATGCTTTCGGTTGTCTTCAGTCCGGATACGTCGTAGGAAAGCTCCTCTTCGGTACTGATGTCAGAGATTTCGGCAGTGGTAACGCAGGTACAACCAATACACTGAGAACCTATGGCAAAAAGGTAGGTTATGTTGTCTTCTTCATGGATGCCTTAAAGTGCGTCTTTGCAGTCTGGATCGTTCGTTACCTCATTTGCGCAGGCATGGATCATTTAAAACTGATCGAGGCGATCACTGCTTTCTGTGTTGTTCTTGGTCACAATTATCCATTCTATATGAATTTTAAGGGTGGCAAAGGTGTTGCAGCGACAGGCGGCTTCATGTTTGCACTGGATATTCGTATTGCACTGATCGCGATCATCATGTTTGGTATTATCTTTTATACCACACGTTATGTATCTGTTGGTTCTCTTGCAATCACAGCCATGTTTCCAATCGCCCTTCTGATCTTTTATCCGGGCCAGTGGGCACTGTTTGCAATCGGTGTGGCCTTTGCGATCATGGCTTGGTGGAGACATAAAGCCAATATCAAGCGTCTGCTGAATGGCACAGAAAACAAGTTTGAAAAGAAAAAATAAGACATTATCGGACCTCTATGATCGCATAGGGGTCTGTTTTATTATGGCAGGATTCAGTAGACAGCAGACTTGTATTATAGTCTTAAATCCAATATAATAAAAATAGTATGCACAAAAAATGAGGTAGATCATGTACGTAAAAATTTATACGGATGGTGCCGCAAGGGGCAATCCCGGCCCTGGTGGCTATGGTGCCGTCCTTGAATATATAGATACAAAAGGCAATTTACATACAAAAGAATTATCAGCGGGCTATCGTATGACGACCAATAACAGAATGGAACTGTTGGGCGTGATTCGTGCACTCGAATGTCTGAACAGACCATGCGAGATCGACCTTTTTACCGATTCCAAATATGTTTCTGACGCTTTCAATCAACATTGGATCGAAGGATGGGTCAAAAAAGGATGGAAGCGTGGCAAGAATGAAGCTGTCAAAAACGCAGATCTCTGGCAAAGACTTCTGGAAGTAAAGGGTCCCCATGTGCTTCGTTTTAACTGGGTCAAAGGCCATGCTGGCCATCCTCAGAATGAACGATGCGACGAACTGGCAACCACTGCTGCAGATGGCAGCGATCTGCTGATAGATACACCTTTTGAGAATGGAGAGGTATAATGATCGATTTTCCAAAAACATTTGAAGACAGAATAAGAGAACAGCTCGGTGATGAGTATGATGATTTTATTGCAAGCTATGATAAGCCTTTCCATAATGGTATCCGTGTAAATACCTTAAAGGAAAAACCGGAAGTTGTCCTTGAGAAGATGGGCGTTTCCCTTCGTCAGGTACCATGGAATGAAACCGGTTTTTATCTTGAGAACAAGAAGCAGTTTTCCAAACATCCATATTATCATGCGGGTTTATATTATATTCAGGAAGCCAGTGCCATGCTGCCGGCCAAATTGGTCAACGCTCAGCCTGGTGAAAAGATCCTGGATATGTGTGCCGCTCCGGGCGGCAAGTCAACAGCTGTCGCTTCAGCACTCAAGGGAGAGGGACTGCTTGTTTCCAATGATATTTCCAACTCCAGAGCCAAGGCCCTCCTTCGAAATCTGGAAGGCTTTGGAATCACCAACAGTATTGTCATCAGTGAATATCCCGAAAAATTATCAAGGTATTTCCCTGAGTTTTTCGATAAAGTGCTGATCGATGCCCCTTGTTCCGGTGAAGGTATGTTCCATAAAGAGCCGGGTATGACAGAGGCCTGGCAGAAAACAGGGCCTGAAGACTATCATAAGATCCAGAAAGAGATTTTAACATATGGCGCAGCCATGTTAAAACCGGGTGGCAAACTGATCTATTCCACTTGTACCTTCTCACAGCTGGAGGATGAAGGCAGTATTGCCTGGTTCCTTCAGGAGTTTCCTGATTTTCATGTCGCACCGATCGATGATGATCTCCAGCTGAATGGCTGTCATGTGATCGATCATGGCAAACCTGAATGGGGAGATGGCAATCCGGAACTTGCATATACAAGAAGACTCTGGCCACATCATCTGGACGGTGAGGGTCATTTCGCAACTATTCTCGTCAAAGACGGCCAAGGTTACGAGAGAGCCTATAAAAAGCCGATCCAGCCACAGCCTAAGAAGGGTGAACTGGATGCTTTCTGGGATTTCTTAAAGAAAGAAAAGATCAATGTGCCATTTGAACGTTCAAGAATCGTCGTACAGAATGGTTATGTTCAGTATCAGCCGGAATCTTTCCCTGATCTGAAAGGACTTCATATTTTAAGATGTGGATGGTATCTTGGCGAAGTGAAGAAGAACCGATTTGAACCAAGTGGTTCTTTTGCCCGTGGTCTGGATCCAAAAGACTGCGGTCAAGTGATTCGTTTTGAATCCGAGGATCCAAATGTGATTAAATACCTGAAATGCGAAACGCTGGAAGTGGATCCAAACCTTCCAAACGGTTGGTATCTGATCTGTGTCGATGATTATCCGATGGGATGGGGCAAGCTTTCCAATGGCACTTTAAAGAACAAGTATCCTTCCGGTTGGCGTCTGGTGTAGGTGAGATATAAGATGAAAACAGTATACAGACTGGATAAGTACCTGGCAGATATGTCTGTCGGTACACGCAGTGAAGTGAAAGAATATATTAAAAGGGGCCGTATTGAGGTCAACGGAGAAAAAGCCAAAAAACCTGAGATCAAGGTGGATACTGAAAAAGACACAGTGACTTTTGATGGCGAGATCGTTGGTTACGCGACTTATGAATACTTTATGCTCAATAAGCCTGCAGGTGTGATCACAGCCACCGAAGATCGCAGACAGGAGACGGTCCTTGACCTGATCGAAGATAAGAAGAGAAAAGATCTCTTTCCTGTGGGACGACTGGATAAGGACACGGAAGGTTTGCTGCTGATTACCAATGACGGTGATTTGGCTCATCGTCTTCTGGCACCTAAAAAACATGTAGGTAAGAAATACTACGCGCATATCAAAGGTAAAGTGACAGATCAGGATGTCCTTCTTTTTAAAGAAGGTCTGCAGGTTGAAGAAGATTGGAAAGCTTTACCTGCAGAACTGACCGTACTCGAATCTGCGGACATCAGCAAGATCGAGATCGTCATCTATGAAGGTAAATTTCATCAGATCAAGCGCATGTTTGAAGCTGTAGAGAAAGAAGTTATTTATCTCAAGCGCCTCGAAATGGGAGAACTGAAACTGGATCCTTCTCTTAAAGAAGGAGACTACAGACCTCTTACGGAAGAAGAGATCTCCCTCTTAAAGGCTTATTAAACGAAAAGAAAGTGAATTGTTATGAATAAACTGGATCAATTACTGGAAGGTGTGGACGCTGTTCTTTTTGACAGTGATGGCACCCTGATCGACTCCATGCAAGTATGGGGAGAGGTGGATCGTATTTACCTGGCCAGATATGGGATTGAGATGCCTGAGAATTTTTCACAGCGTCTGGCAGGACTCTCCATTATGCAGTGTACAACCTTCTTCAGAGAAGAGATGGGAATTGACGAACCACCTGAAAAGATGCTGGAAGACTGGAACGAACTGGCCAGAGACCAGTATGCCAATCATGTGAAAGTCAAAGAAGGCGTCTTTGATTTTCTGAATGAATTGAAGAAAAGAAATATCAAGATGGCGGTATGTACATCCAATACAACAATGCTGGCCTATACAGCACTCGATCGTCATCATTTATCTGAATATATGTCCACCATTATCACCGGTGAAGATGTGATCAAGGGTAAACCGGACCCTTTTATTTATCAGGAAGCAGCCAGCAGACTTGGCGTCTTGCCTGATCGCTGTCTTGTCTTTGAAGACATTGCAGAAGGCATAATGGCTGGCAAAGCAGCCGGTATGCGTGTTGTCAGCGTCTATGATGCCTATTCAGAATATCAGACAGAACGCAAAAAAGCGCTGTCTGATCTCTACATTGAATCAATGACAGATTTATTTGATTAAAGGAGCTTTTAGGGATGCATGATTTTTTACCAATCAGCAGAGAAGATATGAAAAAGAGAGGATGGGAAACGGCCGATTTTGTCT
>JAZUHQ010000082.1:0-2353 GCA_045641805.1 Lachnospiraceae bacterium | reverse complement strand
ATTAGTTTGTATTTATTGATGATCAGTCTTTGATATACGGACATATGTATAACAAAGACTGATTTTGGTCGTTTATGACGAACAATTTATTAAAAACACTCATAAATATGGAAGAAAATCCGTGTTGACAATTATGGGACCGTTTGATAAACTGATTAACAATTACCTGACAATTTAGGTCGGATTTCTTAAAGAGTCCGTCGTTGTTTTATAGTTATGAATTATTAGAAAGCGAGGATAAGTTATGAGCAAGATTATTGGTGAAGGCATTACTTTTGATGATGTGTTACTGGTTCCAGCCTATTCTGAGGTTATTCCTAATCAGGTAGATCTGAGAACACGCCTGACAAACAAGATCATGTTAAATGTACCACTTATGAGTGCCGGTATGGACACAGTTACTGAGCACCGCATGGCAATTGCTATGGCAAGACAGGGTGGTATCGGTATCATTCATAAGAACATGTCTATTGCAGATCAGGCTGCTGAAGTTGATATGGTTAAACGTTCTGAGAATGGTGTAATCACTGATCCTTTCCATTTATCCCCTGAACATACATTAGATGATGCTGACAGATTAATGGGTCAGTACAGAATCTCCGGTGTTCCTATTACAGAGAACGGCAAGCTGGTTGGTATTCTGACAAACCGTGACCTCAAGTTCGAGAAAGACTACTCCAAGAAGATCAAAGAGTGCATGACTTCCGAGAACCTTGTAACAGCTAAGGAAGGTGTTACACTTGAGGAAGCTAAGGAGATCCTTGGCAAGGCAAGAAAAGAGAAACTTCCTATCGTTGATGATGACTTCAATTTAAAGGGTCTGATCACAATTAAAGATATCGACAAGCAGATCAAGTATCCATTATCCGCTAAGGATGCGAAGGGTCGTCTTCTCTGTGGTGCTGCTGTAGGTGTTACAGCCAACATTCTTGAGCGTGTTGAAGCACTTGTTAAGGCTGGTGTTGACGTTATCGTTATCGATACAGCACATGGCCATTCCGCAAACGTTCTCAAGACTGTTAAGATGGTAAAGGATGCATTCCCTGAAGTTCAGCTGATCGCAGGTAACGTAGCGACAGGTGAAGCAGCAGAAGCCCTGATCAAGGCGGGCGTTGACTGTGTTAAGGTTGGTATCGGACCTGGTTCCATCTGTACAACACGTGTCGTTGCAGGTATCGGTGTTCCTCAGATTTCCGCTATTATGGATTGCTACGAAGTAGCAAACAAGTACAACATCCCAATCATCGCTGATGGTGGTATCAAGTACTCCGGTGATGTTACTAAGGCAATTGCAGCTGGTGCTAACGTATGTATGATGGGTTCCATGCTTGCAGGTTGTGATGAGGCTCCTGGTGATTTCGAGTTATTCCAGGGTCGTAAGTTCAAAGTATACCGTGGTATGGGTTCTATCGCAGCTATGGAGAACGGTTCCAAGGACAGATACTTCCAGGAGAATGCAAAGAAGCTTGTTCCTGAAGGCGTTGAAGGCCGTGTTGCTTACAAGGGTTCTGTTGAGGATACATGCTTCCAGTTAATCGGTGGTCTCCGTTCCGGTATGGGTTACTGCGGTACCCCTGATATCGAGTCTCTTAAGCAGAACGGCAGATTCGTGAAGATCTCTGCTGCATCTCTTAAAGAGAGCCATCCACATGACATCCAGATCACAAAGGAAGCACCTAACTATAGTGTTGACGTTTAATTCAGATTTTTATACAATGAGGCTGTACATAAGTACAGCCTCATTTTTTATGGAAAACGATGTTTGTTATTTCTTCTAAGGAGGAGTCAGATGAAAAGAATGACAGCTATGCTTTTAGTCCTGTCAATGTCCCTGATGATCGGGGCTTGTGGTCAGAAAGCAAACAATACAAAAGAAACAGAAGCGCAGACGGAAGCAGCCACTGAGGCATCTGAAGCTGAGGAGACAGAAACAGCCGAGACAGAAGCTCAGACAGAGGCTGCTGAAACAGAGAGTGAGACTGAAGAAGGGGAGACCGAAGAGGAGATTGCCATCAGCCTCCACACAGGAGATGATTTCCTTGGTGAATACCAGGATGCATGGAGCGGCAGAGCGTCCATGAATATCGACAGAAGCGGTAAACCGGATAAATACAATATCACCATCCACTGGGGAAGCAGTGCTTCATCCGAGCGTGTATGGAGTTTTACATGCAGCTTTAATTCCGATACGGATGAATTCATCTGCAGCGGCTTTGCCTACTGTGCGGATGTGACCTATGGTGCGACCGAGGATGAAAACGAAGAAGACTATATTTACGCCGATGAAGATGCCGTGATCACTTATGTCGATGATCATTTCGAAGTCAGTGATCCACAGGATCTCCTGGAAGAG
>JAZUHQ010000081.1:0-2862 GCA_045641805.1 Lachnospiraceae bacterium | reverse complement strand
GTTTCTTATTGATTCCCCTGATATCTTTTAAACACACCAAATGAACAATTTCAAAGAAAAGAGGATTGCCAATGGGTATACGTAAACGAGCTGCATTCGGCATCACCACAGCTCTTATTCTGTCTGTTTGTTCACTGCCTGTACTTGGAGACAGCAATTTCTCCGGTTCAGATATGTCCCTCTCTGCAGCCAGCAGTGATGCGACATTCCTTGGCGGTCTTGATCTGGAAGCTCAGATCATTACAACCGTTGAGCAGGATCAGCGTTCTCCATATGCCAAGAAGGGTATTATGGCAGTTGAAGAAAAGAAATATACAAGAATTTTCGCAGCGGCAGATAAAGGTTCCGAAGTTGTGGGTAAGCTCTATGCGGACTCCGGTTGTGAGATTATAGAATCCAACAATAAATGGGCACACATCGTTTCAGGTGAGGTTGAAGGTTTCGTCAAGACCGAATATCTGATCACAGGTTCAGAGGCAGAAGAATACGCGGCAGAGAATGATGTTTCTCAGATCGTGGCACTGGCTGCTGAAAAGGACTGTGAGGATATGAACCTTTATGCAGAACCTGACAGTGCATCTGAGATCGTCAGCGAAGTGCTGTGGGATGAAGACGTCCTGGTTATCGGCACATCTGAAGATGGTACCTGGGTACAGGTCAGTGTCGGTGATGCAGTCGGTTATATCGAAGCAGATTCCGTCATCCTGGATGTTGTCTATGAGGAAGCTGTTTCCGCTGAAGCAGAGGCTAAAGCCAAAGCGGAGAAGGAAGCAAAAGAAGCTGAAGAAAGAGCAAAGGCTGAGGCAGCGGCAAAAGAAGCTGAGGAAGCTAGAAAGGCAGAGGAAGAAGCCAGAAAAGCCGAAGAAGAAGCTAAGAAAGCAGAAGAGAAAGCGAAGGCTGAAGCTGCGGCAAAGGTTTCCATCAAAGAGACGGATGAAAAAGTATGGGCGACATACTCTGTCAATATCAGAGAAAGCTACTCTGCAGAATCCGAGAGTATCGGCGTGCTTGTCGGCAATGACAGCATCAGACGTACAGGTATCTGCGACAATGGCTGGAGCCGTGTCAGCTACGATGGCAAAACAGGTTATATTAAGAGTGAATACCTGACAACATCAAAGCCAAAGAAAACAAGTGAATCAAGCAAAACCACCTATGAAACCGTTTATGCGACCACAGGTGTCAATGTGCGAGCAAGCGCATCCACAGATGCCTCTATCTTAGGTCAGCTCGAAGTAGGCGAGAGCGTCAAGAAGATCAAGACAGAGAACGGTTGGACAAAGGTGAAATACAATGGCGAGACAGGCTATGTCAAGAGTGATTACCTCTCCAAGAATAAGCCTGCAGCCGAAACAAAATCAGAGACTTCTTACGAAACGGTCTACGCAACATCCGTCGTGAATGTCAGAGCCAAAGCATCCACAGATGCAGACATTATCGGCCAGATGGAGATCGGTGACAGTGTCAAGAAGATCAGCTCCGATAATGGCTGGACAAAGGTGAAGTATGATGGCAGAACAGGTTATGTCAAGAGCGATTACCTCTCCAAGACAAAACCTTCCAAGTCATCCTCATCCTCAAGTTCATCCTCTCAGGCAACTGAGACAGTGTATGCAACCATCGCAGTCAATGTCAGAGCCAAGGCGTCCACAGATGCAGCGATCTTAGGTCAGCTTTCCGAAGGTGAGAGCGTGAAGAAGATCAGCGCTGAGAATGGCTGGACAAAAGTGAAATATGACGGCAAGACAGGTTATGTCAAGAGTGATTACCTGACAAAAACAAAACCTGCCAAAGCCGAATCTTCATCCAGTGCTTCCAAGAGTGATGTCACGATTGAGAGCCGTGATGATACAGTTTATACAACCACCGGTGTGAATATCCGTTCCACTTACTCCACAAAGGGTGAGATCCTCGGATCTGCAGCAACAGGTACTGCATTAACACGTACCGGTAAGACAAGCAATGGCTGGAGCCGTGTCAAGTTTGGCGGCAAGACAGGTTATGTGTACAATGATTACATCACAACCAAGAAGCCAGAGAAGAAGGAGAATACAAGTTCTTCCAGCTCCTCAAGTTCTTCCAGCTCCTCCAGCAACAAGAAACTGGGTCAGCAGATCGCAGATTACGCACTTCAGTGGGTGGGTTACCCATATGTATACGGCGGCAACGATCTGAGAACAGGTGTTGACTGTTCCGGTTTCACACAGCAGGTATACCTGCACTTCGGATACTCCATCCCAAGACGTGCAAGTATTCAGGGTACTGTAGGTACAAGCGTCTCCATCAGTGATCTTCAGCCGGGCGATCTGGTCTTCTATGGCGAGCCGGGTGATATCGGACACGTAACGATCTACATCGGTAACGGACAGGTTGTTCATGCAAGTACACCATCCACAGGTATTATTGTTTCCAACATGTACTACCGTAACCCACTCTGCGCAAAGAGAATTATCTAAAAAAACACGAAAGCGTGGCCAATGAGGCCACGCTTTTTTTGTCTCATAAAACTTTGTTCTCTCCTTTTCTGCTGAAATGAAGAGTATGTCAGACATATCTATGGCGTTCCTGCTAATTGGAATAAAATGTAAATATTCAATAAAAAACATCGGCAAAAAGACAGCATAATGGTTGAAACTGCACTAAAAAGTTGCTATACTCCTAGATATAACTTATAGTAAGGAAACTCTGTTTACGGAGAGAGAGGGATGATTCATGAACAATCCTATTATTGTGCTGGAGGGCGTTGAAAAAGCCTATGGCTCCAATCTGGTCGTTAAGAAGATGAACCTTGAGATCGGTGAAGGCGAATTTCTGACACTCCTTGGTCCTTCCGGCTGCGGAAAAACAACAACACTCAGAATC
>JAZUHQ010000080.1:0-5517 GCA_045641805.1 Lachnospiraceae bacterium | reverse complement strand
ACTCCTTGGCTCACAGAACGACATGGCTACGATCCGACTTGATGCTGCAGCTTGTGTTATTTTTGCTGAAACGCTCATCGATGTAAGCTTTCACTCTGTAAGTGTATTTCTTACCGGATTTCACATCCTCGTCTTTATAGGAAGTTTTGGAACCATCTTTGATGGTCTTGACGATCTCATAGTCGCCATCACCGACTTTACGCTCAATTCTGTAACCATCGGCACCGCCAACTTCGTTCCATTCGACTCTCACATAGTCATCTCTGTTGGAAGCAGAAGCTACAACGCTGTCCATATAGAAAGCAGAAACACCGGATTCATCGTAACAGCCTTCCAGGTTTTCCTTGGTTGCTGCAACGGTATAATAGTATCTGTTACCGCTCTTTACCTTGTAATCGGTATAGGAGGTATTGGACTTACCGGAAACAGAAGCGATTCTTTTCCAGGAGCCACCGGATACTTTTCTGTAAATGTTGTAGCCTTTGGCCTTGGATACGCTCTCCCATGAAACAGTGATCGCGTTTCTCTCTGCCACTGCATCGATCAGCTCAGGTACTTTCAGGTCCTTGGATCCTCTCACCATGAGTGGTGAAGCCCCCGGCCATGCGATATAGCGGAAGTAGGTATAATTTCTGTAATAGTTGGTTGCAAAATCAGAGAACTCATAGTACTTGATTCGAGTAGAACCAGCACCATCCGCATTGCCTTCCCAGAGGTAAGCGCCCTTGCCATCTGCACCAAGCTCAAGGAAAATGAAGTTGTGGCCGGACCATGCACCTGCTGTCATATCGGTGTCATCATCCAGACGGATGATCGCACCCGGTTTGGTCTGTGCCATGAACTTCTCCCAGTTTTCAGGTGTGTTCAGCTGATCATCCGGACTCAGACCATCCAGAAGATTATCGCATTCCTCCTGAACAAAAGGTTCTCCCCACAGTCTCAGATAAGCCTCTTTGGCAAAGGCCAGGCAGCATCCATGGCCGCTTCCTGAACAGTTAATCTCGCTGTGAAGGACAAAGTTGTGAGTTACTGTTTGACCATTGACAACGAATGCATCGCCTTCAGCCGCCATAACACCTGTCGGAATCGCCATGAGCATTGCCACTGTCAGTATCAGTGCTGTGAGCTTTTTTATAGATTTTTTAATGTTCATAAAATTCCCCTGTAAAATGTGATATAACTCAACTATATTACTGTAACACATTTTTAAATATTTTTTAAGAGGGTTTTTGCATATTTTGTCACTTTTTTGCACATTTTTTGTTCGATAGCCAAATTTTCCAAAATATACTCACATTCAGGAGCCCTTGAAGAGGCCTTTTCAGCCTCCTAAAAGGCATAAATGGGCAACAAAAAACCCGGGACAGGCAATCCGTCCCGGGTGTTCTGTTTCGAAATATATTACAGATTATATCATACAATCTTAATAATTCATTTCTCTCAATTAGATCTCGAATTTACCACCAAGCATCTTGATGAACCCACGGCAGATGGCTGTATCACCAGGCCATGCAGGTGCTGTAACGAGTTTAGCATCTTCATCAACAACTGCTTCTGTTGCATCAACTTCTACATATGTGCCGCCTGCAACTGTGATATCAGGACCAACGGCTGGATATGCTGTTGCTTTAACGCCCTTTAATACGCCTGCTGCTGTCAGAACCTGTGGACCATGGCAGATGGCTGCGACAGGCTTCTTAGCTGCGAAGAACTCCTGAACGATCTCGATCACACGTGCGTTCAGTCTGATGTACTCAGGTGCACGACCGCCAGTGATGAAGAGACCTACATAATCCTCAACCTTAACAGCATCGAAGTCAGCTGTTAATGCGAAGTTATGACCTGGTTTCTCGGAGTATGTCTGATCGCCGAGGAAGTCATGAATTGCAGTTCTTACTGTCTCGCCAGCCTTCTTGTCAGGGCAAACAGCATCAACCTGATAACCAACCATGGATAATGCCTGGAAAGGTACCATTGTTTCGTAATCTTCAGTAAAGTCGCCACAGAGCATTAAAATTTTCTTTGCCATAATAATATATACCTCCTATCATCAATGCGAGCTCCCAAAAGCGTTCCGGGATTCTCTCTAAGATGATTCTATTGTACTCCAAAACAAACAATTCGTCCATGGTTTCGATGCTTTTCGAGTAGGAATATAGAATGCGATAGGGAGGGTGGCAATGTCCAAAGGCGCAGGTATACATCCCCCAAAAAACGTGTTACAATGTAAGTTAGCGGGCCATAGGCCCTTAAGCAGAAAAGGAATAAAGCTATGATCTTTAATCAGAAATTCTCACCTGAACTTCAGATGTCTTATGCAGAAAACAGAGGTGAGATCACGATTGTCAAATATGAGGGCGATGACGCCAACGTGGTCATTCCGGCCACGATCGACGGTTTCCCTGTCACCAAAATAGAACCTTACGCATTTTCAGAAAAGCAGATGCGCTATATCACCTTTCCGGATACACTGATCTCGATCGATCACCATGGTTTTTCGGAATGTCGTCAGCTGACCCATGTGGACCTGCCGCCTAAGCTGAAGAGCATCGGCAACTACTGCTTCTACAACTGCTGGAACATTGAATCGGTCCACTTTACCCCTTACATTCGTTCCATCGGTTTTGGCGCCTTCATGAACTGCGAGAAGCTGACCGATATCATCCAGGACAAGCTGCCGGATCACCCGATCAGCCTTGGAAGTCTTCTGGATGAGCTGATCCACCAGATCCATCTGGAGATGCGCTATATTCAGCCGGATGGCTCCTATCTCTCCGGCAAGCTCACTTTCACCGAATATGTCATCGAGGTCGTGGCAGATGCGGCGGCCATCGCTTCCATCTGTAAACAGTTTATCTCCGAATACACCGGCTCCGGCCGAAGCCTGCGCTACTGCATCAGCAGCGATGGTATTGACTTTAAAGCCTACGACAAGATGTTTATCAAGATTTTCTATAAAGACAGTTTCGATATTGCCATCACGGTTGCCATGGAACGACTCATGTTCCCTTATGACCTGACACCGCTCGCCAAAGAGGATTTCCTGGGTTATGTCAAAGAACACAACAGTGAGGCCCTGGCTAAGTTTATCAAGGAAGATGACCTCGAGAAGCTGACCTTCCTTCTTGATCTTGAGCTTTCCGAAAGCAGTGAGATCGACAAGGCCATCGACCTGACCACGGATCTTGGCAAGACCGAATTTACTGCCCTGCTCATGGATTACAAGCACCAGCATTTTTCCATGATGGATGAAGATTTCGACTTTGATTTGTAAAAAGGAGAACACTATGAAGATTCCTGAAAGAGATTTTTTCAAAGACCTTTACGGTGACTTTTTCACCGGTGAAAATAAAACTGCCGATAAGCTCTTAAAGCGTGGCAGCGATGATGCCAGAAAGGCAGCCCGAGACCTTGATGCGATCGAGAAAGAGATCGAGGCCCTGACCAAGCATGTGAACACATCCTACACAGAACTGCTCGGCAGCACCCCTTCCCAGGATGCCAAGAATGAGAAAAAACCGGAAGGACCTCAGACAAGCACTGAGACAGCCCAGACAGAACCGGCACCGGCGCCTGCAGAGCCTGAAACCGATCCGATGGAGGATCTGGATGGCCTCATGGGTCTTGCCGGCATCAAACAGGACGTTAAGGAACTGATCGCTTTTGTCAAACTCCAGAAGCTCCGTGAGGAAAAGGGTCTCAAGTCCGTCCCTGTCTCTCTCCATCTTGTTTTCTCCGGTAATCCGGGTACAGGTAAGACAACGGTTGCCAGAATCCTGGCCAGACTCTATAAAAACATCGGCGTCCTCTCCAAGGGCCAGCTGGTGGAAGTTGACCGTTCCGCGCTGGTTGCCGGCTATGTCGGCCAGACAGCCATCAAGACACAGGAAAAGATCAAGGAAGCCATGGGTGGTGTCCTCTTTATCGATGAGGCCTATACCCTCTCCAACGGCAACCCTGGCGACTTCGGTCAGGAAGCCATCGATACGATCCTCAAGGCCATGGAAGATAACCGTAAGGACTTCGTCGTGATCGTTGCCGGCTATCCGGACCTCATGAAGAAGTTCGTCGGCAGCAACCCTGGTCTCAAATCCCGTTTCAACAAGTATTTCCTTTTCGAGGATTACACAGCTGACGAGCTCATCGGTATCTTTGAGAGCAACCTGAAAAAGTACGACTATAAGATGGATGACGAGATGCGCGCCATCGTTTCCGAGCGGATCAGACACATGGAAGAAAACAAGGATGAGAACTTTGCCAATGCCCGTGAGATCCGTAACTTCTTCGAGACGATCGTCACCAACCAGGCCGGCCGTGTCGGCGAGATCGCGGAACCGACCGACGATGATCTGATCTATATCAGACCGGAAGATCTGCCGGAGGAAAAACTGCCGGAGCCAAAGCCTAAGACACCGTCCGAAGAGCTGGCCGATATGCTCAAGCAGCTCAATGAGAGTGCCAATGCTTCTCTGGAAACTGACCAGGATTAGGCGCTTGGCTTACACATTTGCTTGTCAAAAAAACACTTTTATAGTATAATCAATTTCACAAGGGGAGCTTGCACAGGCAGGCTGAGAGTAGACATTTGTCTTGACCCATAACCTGATTTGGATAATGCCAACGTAGGGACACATGAAAGAATCACATGCCGTGCTTTACGTTTGTAATGCACGGCTTTTTATTTATCCACCCCCTATGATATTCATCCATTTGCGGTAAACCGGGGGCACCACCTTTTATCGCATAAAAAAACGGAGTCCTACTCCGAAGATCATCATGAAGATCGAGGCGCTGACGATCAGAATACAGGACCAGTCTGTATTCAGAAAGGAGGCGTACTATGATCAAAATTAATGGAGAGATCTTAAATGTAGAGGAACTTCCTCTGCTTACTTATCTTGAAGAACACGGATACACATCCGGAAGAATCGCAGTTGAATGCAACGAGATGATCGTTCCAAAGGCCACTTACGCCCAGACGATCCTCCACAGCGGCGATGTCGTTGAGATCGTCAGTCTGGTAGGCGGCGGTTGATCTCCGGTTTGTGCAGCCGCACACACCGGCCACTGATTTCCAATGCCGGTTTTTTTATTCCTATCTACAATTATTTAAAAAATGAGGTGCCACAATGAAAGATACATTTATGCTTGGCGGAAAAGAGTTCAATTCCCGCTTTATCTTAGGTTCAGGTAAATATTCCCTTGATCTCATCAAAGCTGCTGTTGAAAATGCAGGTGCAGAGATCATCACACTCGCTGTTCGCAGAACCAACACCAAAGACACAGAAAACATCCTTGATTTCATCCCTAAAAATGTTACCCTCCTGCCAAACACATCCGGCGCACGTGATGCCAAAGAGGCTGTTCGTATTGCCCGTATGTCCAGAGAGCTTGGCTGTGGCAACTTTGTTAAGGTTGAGATCATGCAGGATTCCAAATATCTTCTTCCTGAAAACTACGAGACCATCAAAGCCACACAGATCCTTGCTGATGAAGGCTTCGTTGTGCTTCCATATA
>JAZUHQ010000079.1:0-4954 GCA_045641805.1 Lachnospiraceae bacterium | reverse complement strand
GATCCCTTTTTGGATCATACCGTCCTCATCAAAGACAGGGTCACCGCTCTGACGGTACATTTCTTCTATGGCAGCATCTGCATAGTGGAAATAGTCAGGGGCTTTGCTGTAACGGACAGCCGGTTCATCGCTGTAGTATTTAAAATCAGGAAGCCAGATATCTACAAGTCCTTCGAAGAGCTTCAATGTTTCCGTCAGAATGTAGCCGCTGCAGTTGCAGAGGACGGGAATGTCAAGTCCATGGCCTTTGGCCATTCTGAGGGCTTCTGCGATGGACGGAATGTAGTGGTCCGGGGTGACCAGGTTGATGTTGTGGGCCCCTTTTTCCTGAAGCTCCAGAAAGATTTCAGAGAGTCTTTCAATGGTGATGGTCTTTCCTGCAAGACCGTGAGAAATCTCCTGATTCTGACAGAAAACGCAGCCCATGTTGCAACCGGAAAAGAAGACGGCACCGGAACCACGTTCGCCGGAGATGCAAGGCTCTTCCCAGAAGTGGAGGGCAGCGCGTGCTACTTTCAGCTCTGCCGGTACCTGACAGTAACCAAGGCGGCCTGCCGCTCGGTTGACATGACAGTGTCTTGGACAGAGGTCACATTTTTCATAATAGACATTCACATGATCTAAACTGGACATAAGGTAACTTCTTTCTGATTTTTCTCATGCCATTGTAGCATACAAAATCCCTAAAAACTATGGAAAAAGGCGGATATTTCCCTGTTTGGTTGACTGTGACTATGGATTGTGGGAAAATATCAAAAGGTTCGTTCATTATGACAAAACAATGAGGTATATATTTATGGAAACAATCAGACTTTTTGATATAGACAGCAAGCTGTCTCAGTTTGAGGCCTGTGTTCTCTCCTGTGAGGAGGACGGAGACCTTTATAAAGTGACATTAACAGAAACGGCATTCTTCCCTGAAGAGGGCGGACAGACCTGTGACAAGGGTACTCTGCAGGATCTTGAGGTAGTGAAAGTTCATGAGAAGGACAGGGTGGTCTACCACTGGGTTAAGGAGCCTTTATGGGAAGGTGACACAGTGACAGGCTATATTGACTTTCAGAAACGTTTCAGCGATATGCAGCAGCATACCGGTGAACACATCGTTTCCGGTATTGTCAACAGTGAATTTGGCTATGATAATGTCGGTTTTCATCTGGGCAGCGAGTTTGTCACCATGGACTATAATGGTCCGCTCACATGGGAACAGCTCCGCTTTGTGGAAAAGAGAGCCAATCAGGCTGTTGCAGCCAACATTAAGGTCATCGCAGAATATCCATCCAAAGAAGACCTTGAAGAGATCGATTACAGAAGTAAAAAAGAACTGGAAGGGGATATCCGTATCGTCACCATTCCAGGCTATGATACATGTGCCTGCTGTGCACCTCATGTGTACGCCACAGGTGAGATCGGCATCATCAAGCTGGTCAACATGGAAAAATACAAGGGCGGTACCAGAGTCTATATGCTCTGTGGTTTCAGAGCCCTGGCTGACTACAATGAGAAGGAAGAGAGTGTCCGCAAGATCTCAGCCATTCTGTCCGCAAAGCCTGCCGATGTGGCAGCAGCTGTTGAAAAGCAGAAAGAAGAGATCGCTGCGCTCAAGTTCCAGCTGAACAGCTTAAAGACAAAAGTGCTGGAAGATAAGATTGCATCTCTTGATCCATCACTTTCCAATGTCTGTATGTTTGATGAAAGCCTGGATAAAACCAATATCAAGCGCGTCTACACACTCCTGACAGAGAAATATGAAGGCCTCTGTGGATGCTTCTCCGGTAATGATCAGAATGGCTATTCCTTCATCCTGGGCAGTCGCACAAAGGATGCCAAAGAAGAGGGCAATAAGATGACCAAGGCATTAAACGGCCGTGGTGGTGGCAACAAAGACATGTTCCAGGGCAATGTGAAAGCAACTGAAGCAGAGATCCGTGCTTATTTTGCGGAAATTGTTTAAAAAAACAGAAAAATATCAAAAAAATATGTATTTCACCCATTGACATTTGTGTGTATTGACTATAAAATAAAATGTAAACTTTAATATGAGATAATAGCCTTACTCCAAAAGGAGCAGTTATTTTTCATATTGACTAACGAAGAAAGAGGTACACTCAATGGATGAAGCTTTATTTCTGCAGGCGTTAAATACTCTGTTAGAGAAGGCAAAAAAGAAGAAAAACGAACTGGACTATAGCGACATCAATGATGCGTTCAAGGAGCTTGAACTTGACGAGGAGAATATGGAACAGGTATTCGAGTTCCTCGAGTCTAAGAATGTTGATATCCTCAATATTCCGGAGACTCAGGGTGAGGACGACGATGATGATTTCCTCGATCAGCAGGAAGAAGTTGAACTGCTAGATGACGTTGACGCACTTGAAGGTGTCAGTCTGGAAGATCCTGTCAGGATGTACCTGAAGGAGATCGGTAGTGTAAAACTCTTAACACCTGAAGAAGAGGTAGACCTTTCCAAGCGTGCTCAGGAAGGTGATCAGGAAGCAAAAGACAGAATCATTGAAGCAAACCTGCGTCTTGTTGTTTCCATCGCTAAGAAGTATGTAGGCAGAGGTATTCCATTCCTCGATCTGATTCAGGAAGGAAACATGGGTCTGATCAAGGCTGTTGAAAAGTTCGATTATGCAAAGGGCTTCAAATTCAGTACTTATGCCACATGGTGGATCAGACAGGCCATTACAAGAGGTATTGCAGATAAGGGCAAGACGATTCGTGTGCCTGTACATATGGTAGAGACAATCAATAAGACATTACGTATGTCCAGAAACCTGCTTCAGGAACTGGGACGTGAACCAACGAGTGAGGAAATCGCTCAGCGTCTTGGTACAACAAAGCAGAAGGTTGAGGAGGCCCTTGAGATCTCCAGAGACCCTGTATCCATGGACAGCCCAATCGGTGAAGAGGAAGATTCCTCCCTCGGTGATTTCATCGAGGATGAAAACATGCTTTCTCCTTCTGATTCCGCTGATTATCAGATGCTGAAGAAGGAACTGATGAATGCACTGGATACACTGACAGACAGAGAACGTAAGGTGATTGAACTCAGATTCGGTCTGATCGATGGTCAGGCGCGTACACTTGAAGAAGTTGGTAAGGAATTCAAGGTTACACGAGAGCGTATCAGACAGATCGAAGCAAAAGCACTTCGTAAACTCAGACATCCATCCAGAAGCAGAAAACTGAAGGATTTCCTTCAGGACTAATTCTGAGAATAAAGATGCTGCATATAAAGTTCCCATATGGAGCTGTATATGCAGCATCTTTTGCATCATAGAAACTTCGTACCTATGAAGCTAAAGCCCTTCTGCGGGGATGCGCACAAACTTCCTCAAAAGGAGAGGATATAGGTGAGATGAAGCCCGTTTACGGACTTTACAATGATATAGGAGACTATCATGCTTTTCAATGTAACTTATTCGGAAAAATACCAGATGGACTATGCACAGGAAGGAAAGGGCATCACCATTGCCAAATATAAAGGAGATGCAGGTGAAGTCAGGATTCCTGATACGATCGAGGGACTGCCTGTCCTCAAGATCGAGGCCTATGCTTTTGCGGAAAAGAAGATGAAATATATCTTTTTCCCGGACAGTCTTGAGGTGATCGATCACCATGCCTTCTCGGATTGCAGACAGCTCACAAGGGTCCTGCTGCCACAAAAGATCCGCTCCGTGGGTAACTACGCCTTTTATAACTGCTGGGAAGTGGAGATGGTCCACCTGCCGGCCTCCATCAAAAACATAGGTTTCGGTGCATTTAAGAATTGTGAGAAACTGACGGATGTCATTCAGGAGAAAGTTGAAGGCCGGGATATCAGTATCGGTTCCATACTGGACGATCTGAGTCAGCAGATCCATGTGACCATGCGTCATATCCATGAGGATGGCGGCGTGGAAGAGGCCAAAGTCATTTTTACGGAGCATGACTATGATGCCGGTTCATTTACCGCTGCCTGGAATAAACAGTACGAATTCTCCGCGATCGGTTCCGGAAAATATATGCGCTACTGTATCAGCAGTAAGGATATCGACTATTTCAAATACGATTCCATGTTTTATGTGCTGCTGAGAGGGGACAGCTTCGATACCATTATCACCGTGGCCATTGAACGCCTCATGTTCCCTTACAAACTGCAGGCGGAACCGACCCGCATCTACAGTGAATATATTTTGGAACATTGTCTGGATGCGGTGAAAAAGTTCATGATAGATGATACAATAGATAAGGTCGCGTATATGCTGGACCATGACCTTCTGACAGAGGAGGCTTGTGACCAGGCCATTGATCTGGCTGCCATGCATGGCAAAACAGAGTATACCGCGATGCTGATGGATTACAGACACAGGCGCTTTACCTCCTATGAGGATGAGGACTTTGATCTGTAAATAGACTATAAAGGAAGAAACCATGAATGAAGTAAAGCAAAAGTTAATACAGACAGGTGTCGCTATCCTGAACGCCAGTAAGACTGAGCTTTATGTCTCCATGCGTTTTCTGGATATTGCCTTAAACAGTCTGGGCTATGAGCTGGACCTGTCTATGCGTACAGTAGGTACGGACAGTCAGTCCATTCGCTTTAATCCCCGCTATCTGATCGAAAACTACCAGAATGACAGTGTGCTGGTCAACCGTGCCTATCTGCACATGATCCTCCACTGTATCTTCAGACATATGTTCAACAACAAGGACAGGGATGAAGAACTCTGGAACGTGAGCTGTGACATTGCCGTGACCGCTATTATCGACCAGATGAAATACCGCTGCATCTCCCTGGTAGTACCGGATCAGAGACAGGCGGTCTATGATACCCTCAAGGACCAGATGAAGGTTCTGACTGCGGAAGGTATTTATAAATATTATGAAAAGAATCCACCGGGCTATTTTGAGATGGAGACCATGAAAAAGTTCTTCACGGTGGACGATCATTGCTTCTGGGACAGCG
>JAZUHQ010000078.1:0-3281 GCA_045641805.1 Lachnospiraceae bacterium | reverse complement strand
GCCATGGATACCTCTGACGACAGAGGCTGCTGCCCCTTCGCCCTGGACCTGAGCGTTGCAGAAGACGATCTGAATGTAAGGGTTTCTGCGGAGAGAAACATTCAGAATATCCTGCACAGCGGCGCCTGTCCTTGCGGTCAGCACACCTAATTTAGCAGGAAAAGCAGGAACAGGCTTCTTGTGCGATGCATCAAAAAGCCCTTCCTCCAATAATTTCTTTTTCAGTGCCTCATAGGCTTCGTATAATTTTCCAACGCCATCCTGCGTGATCTCCCTGGCATAAAGCTGATAGCGGCCATCACGCTCATAAATGCTGACACTGCCATAAACAACAACGGACATACCTTCTGTCATTTTGAAAGTCAGGCCTCTGCGGTTACCTGCAAACATGACGCAGGCAATGGCACCGGACCTGTCCTTGAGGGTAAAATACAGATGCCCGGATGAGTGATATTTGCAGTTGCTGACCTCACCCTTCACATAAATGTTGTTCAGCGCATAGTCATCCATAAACAGACTTTTGATATATTGATTGACGCTGGATACGGAATAAATCTGTTTTTTCATACGTAAAGACAGTGCTTAGACCAGTTTGGCCAGAACACCGTTGACAAAGGATGGAGAACCATCACTGCCGTAACGCTTTGCGATCTCGATCGCCTCGTTGATCGCAACGCTGACAGGAATATCCTCATCATATTTCATCTCATAGACTGCAAGACGGATGATGGTCAGATCAACCGTACCCATACGGCCTGTCTGCCAGTTAGGAGACTGGGCATTGACCATCTCATCGATCTCAGGAATGAGTGCAATTACTTTCTCTGTTTTGGAACGGATATATTCAGTCTCTGCTTCTGTTGGCTCAGCCAGGTTGTCCATGTAAAGGTCCGCCTGCTCTCCCAGCTCATCCTGTGGATAAAAGTCTGTACAGAATAATAATCTGAAAATGTGTTCACGAAGTTCTCTTCTTCCCATTGTATCCTCCCGGGTTTTTATGACATAAGTGAAGGACATATCCCAAATCCCATCGGGCCCAGATGTGTCCTTCTCCTGCTTCTAATTATTCATTCTCTGTGTTCACATCAGAAATACGGATGTTGATATCAGCAACCTCAAGACCTGTCATTGTCTCGATCGCACTCTTTACCTTCTCCTGAATCTCTGCTGTTACTTTAGGGATGCTTACACCATACTCAAGAATCATATCCAGATCAACGGAAACCTTCGCATCTTCAACTTTGATACGAACACCCTTATTCAGAGTCTTCATACCCAGTCTGCTGACAAAGTCTCTGGAAATGTTGCCATTCATAGCAGCAACACCTTCAACCTCTGTTGCAGCGATACCGGCAATAACAGCGATCACCTCATCAGCGATCTGAATATTACCTAATGCACTGTGCTCATATATTGTATAATTTGTACTGTTCTCATGTTCGTTAGCCATTTCGTACATACCTCCATACTGATTAAACGGCATCGGACTGACCCGATGCTATATTCTGTTTCATTATAACAAATCTTCCTCTGATTGAAAAGTGCATTATACTGCATAAAACGTCTTTTTATGCAAAAAGAGTCCTGCATGCAGAACTCTTTTTAAAAAGCATCATTCCTCTTCCGTCATGGCATAGGTCTCGATCAGTTCCCAGATTTCATCTCTTCCCTGTTTGGTCAGGGCAGAGAATGGAACGATCGGTGTCCCCGGCTCCACTTCAAGGCCGGTACGGATCAGCTTCACCTGCTTCTGTACCTGGCTTCGGTTGATCTTGTCCAGCTTGGTGGCGATGATCACAGGATAAAAACCGTTCTCAACGATCCAGCTGTACATATGTCTGTCATTGGCAGAAGGCTCATGACGGATATCCACCAGAAGGAAGACCATACGGAGCTGTGCGGATTTCTGAAGGTAATTCTCGATCATTTTGCCCCATTTGGCTTTGACAGACTCCGAAACATTGGCATAACCATAACCCGGAAGGTCCACCACATAGAGCTCATCATTCACGTTGTAGTAATTGATGGTCTGTGTTTTACCCGGCTGGGCAGATACTCTGGCGTAAGACTTACGATTTAAAAGTCCATTGATCAGAGAGGATTTGCCTACGTTGGACTTGCCGGCAAAAGCAACCTCCGGATGTGTATTTTCAGGGAGCTTACTGGTGATGCCCACCACTGTCTCCAGATTGATCTTTTTTATTACCATCAGATCCTCCAGCCTTCCGGCATATATTCAAGGGCATGTGGCAGAATGTCTGCCATTGTCTGTGCATAGACAAACTCCATGTCTTTGGTAATCTCTTTATCCATGTCCAGCACATCCTTGCGGTTCTTCTCAGGAACGATCACCGTATGGATGCCTGCGATCTTGGCTGCGATGGTCTTCTCGCGGAGACCGCCGATCGGCAGTACACGTCCGCGGAGTGTGATCTCACCTGTCATCGCCACATCAGCTTTGACCGGCACCTGCTTGATCGCAGAGATCATGGCGGTGGTCATGGTCACACCGGCGGATGGGCCATCCTTTGGCACTGCGCCTTCAGGCAGATGGATGTGGATATCATGCTCCTCAAAGAAAGCTTTCTCCACGCCGATCGCCTCACCGATGGAACGGATATAGCTGATACCTGCCATGGCAGATTCCTTCATCACGTCGCCCAGCTGGCCGGTCAGTTCAAACTTGCCTTTACCCGGCATGAGATTGACTTCCACTTCCAGTGTATCACCGCCCACGCTTGTCCATGCAAGGCCTCTGACGATGCCCACTTCGTTCTGATCATTCTTGAGGTTCACTTCCACCTTCTTAGGTCCAAGGAACTTCTCAATGTTGCGGTCTGTCACACGGATGTTTTTCTTGCCATCCTGAAGGATCTGGCGGGCACTCTTTCGGCAGATATCACCGATTCTGCGCTCAAGGTTACGCACACCGGCCTCCCTTGTGTAGTTCACAATGATGGCTTCCAGCGCCTTATCGCTGATCACGATCTGGGAATCCTTGAGGCCGTTGGCTTTCAGCTGTTTCGGAATCAGATGTTCTCTTGCGATATGGAACTTTTCATTCTGTGTATAAGTATTGATTTCAAGCACTTCCATACGGTCCAGAAGCGGACGAGGAATGGTTGAGAGTGTATTGGCTGTTGCAATAAAGAAGACATCACTCAGGTCCAGAGGCACTTCCAGATAGTTATCTCTGAAAGCACAGTTCTGTTCACCATCCAGAACTTCCAGAAGGGCAGAGAAAGTATCACCCTTGAAATCGGAGCTGACCTTGTCGATCT
>JAZUHQ010000077.1:0-4960 GCA_045641805.1 Lachnospiraceae bacterium | reverse complement strand
CATGGCTACGATCCGACTTGTGGCAGCGATCGCGTTGGGCAGTTATACAGGTGCCCATGTGGTTGTGGATGTGGATGCGGCGACGATCCGAAAGATTATGGCGGCAGCGATGACGGTTTCCATTGCAGCATTGATCCTTCGTATGGTGATGACAAGCTCAGCAACCGGAAGTGCATCAGAACTTTGGGGACGAAAACTTCTGATCGCTCTGCCGATTATTTTTATCCTTGGCTTTTTAAATATGTTTGGTGTGCCGATGAAGCCATCAGCGACAGCCCTTTTTCTGCTTCTGGGTTTATCTCCGGTTTCGGCCCTCACGCTCATGCTGGTGATGGGTTTTGCAAGCCCTATGTCCGGCAGTATGCAGGTCTATAAGAATAATCAGTACCATAAGCGTTTGGCCTTGGTCTCTGTGATTTTTGGCTCTGTGGGAGCTGTTCTTGGAACTGCTTTTACCATCAGCCTCAATACAATGGTATTAAATGTGATCCTGATCCTGATCATGGCCTTTACGGTTTATACACTCCTGAGTAAGAAAAAGGATCAGTAAGAAAACGATGAGGAGTATCACCTATGGATAAGATTCGTAAAGTATGGGCTGTCTATTTCAGCCCGACAGGCAATACAAAAAAGATCTGTCAGACGGCAGCAAAAGCACTGGCAAAGCACCTGGATACAGATTGGGATAGGGTGGATTACACGCTGCCAGAAGCCAGAGAGAAAATCTACAGTTTTGGTCCTGATGAGGTATGCGTCTTTGCATCACCGACCTATGCAGGCAGAACACCTAATAAACTTCTGCCATTTCTTCAGAACCACTTTTTGGGGCATGAGACACCGGTCATCTGTATGGCAGTCTATGGTAATCGAAGCTATGACCATTGTCTCAAGGAACTTCAGCTGGAGCTGGAAGCGCATGGTTTTATCCCGATTGCCGGCGCTGGTATTGTATCGGAGCACGTCTTCAGTTCTGATCTTGGCACCGGAAGACCGGATGCCGCTGACTTTGAGTCCATTGAGGCTTTTGCCCGGAAGGCGGCAGAAGGAATTGACCTTGGAAAGAAGGGAAGCGTTCGCTTAAGTATTCCTGGACCGGAACCGGTGGGACCTTACTATGTGCCAAAGGGACTTGACGGAAAGCCGACGGTTTTTCTGAAAGCAAAACCGGTCAAAGATCTGGATCTTTGCAAGGAATGCGGCGCGTGCAGCCGTGTCTGTCCTATGGGTTCTGTACAGAAGGAAGCCCCTTATGAGACGACTGGCATCTGCATCAAGTGCCAGGCTTGCATCAAGATCTGTCCGGCCAAGGCAAGAGCCATGGCAGATGAGGCTTTCTTATCCCATGTGGCCATGCTGAGAGCCAATTTTACTGGTCGCAAAGAGAATGACTTTTTTTATATTTGATAAATGATCAATGGAGGGTGAATAGAGTGACATATGAAGAGGTATTAGCAAAAGCAAAAGAGGTACTGGATCCTATGTGTAAGGTCTGCCCAGTCTGCAATGGTCTGGCTTGTAAGGGCAAGATCCCTGGCGTTGGTGCTGTCGGAAGCGGCCGTTCCTTTACTGTCTGCAGAGAATATTTAGACAGTATCAAGCTGCATATGGACACGATTCATGATCCTTATGAGACAGAGACACAGATCGAACTGTTTGGCAGAACCTTCGAGGCCCCTTTCTTTGTGGCGCCGATCGGAGGTATGGCTTTCAATTATACCAACTACATGACAGAGTCCGAGTATTCTGAGGCGGTTGTTTACGGCGCACGTGATGCTGGTATCTTTGCCTTCACGGGAGATGGTCCGGATGACACCTATTTCCCTGCAACCCTTCCTGTGATCAGGCAGGCTGAGGGCGTGGCTATTTCTACGATCAAACCTTGGAAAAATGAGAAGGTGATCCATCATCTGAAAGAACTTGAAAAGACAGGTGCGATGGGATGGGCGATGGATGTAGATTCAGCTGCCCTTGTCAATCTCAAACGCATGGGCAAACCGGTGGATCCAAAACCGGTATCTGAGATCCGTGAGCTGGTGGAAGCAACGCATATGCCGCTTCTGGTCAAAGGTATCATGACACCAAAGTCTGCCCTTAAATGTGCAGAGGCAGGTGCTTACGGTATTATCGTATCCACACATGGCGGACGTGTCATGGAGGATAATCCGGCGCCTTGTTCTATGGTCCCGGCTATTCGACAGGCTGTGGGTGATCGTATCAAGATCATCGTTGATGGTGGTATCCGAAGCGGTGCCGATGTCTTTAAGTGCCTGGCTCTGGGTGCGGATGCTGTTCTGATCGGCAGACCTTATGCTATCGCAGCACATGGCGGCGGAAGAGAAGGTGTTAAGCTCTACAGTGAACGCATCATGGCTCAGCTGAAAGAATGCATGATGATGACAGACTGCAGAACACTTGCGGACATCACAATGGATAAGATCATGCTGACAAAATAGGACATAATATATAGAAAGAAGGGCTTCTTTTTGAGCGATTTACAGCTTCCAAGAGAAGCCCTTTTAATGTATGAATATGGAAGAGAGAATGCATCCTTTGTACGTAGGACAGATCATTGGGATTTGTTGACATGCCTATCTAAAAGGATTATAATAAAAAGGACGAAAAAGCGGTGATGAAATGCCGCAACTGATGCAGAAGCAGAACATAAAAAAAGATCAAATCTGAATAGAGTGAATCGTAAGATAGCCTGAAGACTGTCATTATTTGTCATGGAACAAATGATGGGCAGTTTTTTGTTTTTATCGATTCGAGCAGATGTTGATCTCCAAAATTGATATCTGACGATCCCGGAAACATTGCTCCCTGATGCCTCCGCCGGAATCGTACTGATATATATGGTTTTTCTAAGGAAAATGTCTCAGCTTGCGGCAACAAGCTGAGACGTGCCCGACCAAATCATGACAAAAAGGCAGGCATTATTATTATAATGCAGACTGCCGCAAAACAAAAGAGAAAAGGAGATAATTGTTATGCATATGGCAGACGCTCTGCTCGCTCCAACCGTAGCGGCAACTATGTATGTAGCATCCGGCGTTACAACCGGACTGTCCATTCGAAAGCTGAGAATGGACGAAAACGTTCAGAAATTACCAACAATGGCAGTTACAGCTGCACTTGTCTTCGCTGGACAGATGATCAACTATACTATTCCCGGAACCGGTTCATCCGGTCACATGTGTGGCGGTATGATGCTGTCAGCACTTCTCGGACCTCAGGCCGGCTTCTTGTCGATGGTCGTGATTCTGGCCATTCAGTGTCTCTTCTTCGCTGATGGCGGACTGATGGCATTGGGTGCAAACTGCTGGAACATGGCATTCTATGGCTGTTTCCTCGGTTATCTGATCTGGAAGTTCATCCTTCGCGGTGGTCTTTTCAGTGGTATGGATACCAAGGCTGCGACAAGAATGAAGATCATCGTTGCCTCCATCGTTGGTTGCGTTGTGACTCTTCAGCTCGGCGCTTTCTCTGTTGTACTTGAAACACAGCTTTCCGGTATCACAGAACTTCCATTCGGCGCTTTTTCAGCACTGATGCAGCCAATCCATCTGGCAATCGGCCTGATCGAAGGTATTGTAACAGCAGCTGTTCTTGTATTCGTATTTGAATCCAGACCAGAACTTCTGATGGAAGTGGATTCCCAGCAGAAGGGTATTTCAGGTAAAAATTCTCTTAAGACAACCATCCTTATCCTTGCAATCGTTGCAGCAATCGTAGGTGGTGCCCTTTCTCATCTTGCAAGCTCCAATCCGGACGGCCTTGAGTGGTCCCTGTTTGGTAATGCAGAGGAAGGTTATTCAGAAAACATGGGTCTTGATGAAGAAGAATTCGGTGTTTCTTCCAGTATTGCTGATGCAGCCGGTTCTATTCAGGAGAAGACTGCATTCCTGCCGGACTACGCATTCCCTGACAGTGAGAGTGCAGCCGGTACAACTGTTTCCGGTCTTGTAGGTTCCGCACTGGTTGCTGTATTTGCACTTGTGATCTGTATGATCGGTGGTTTCTTCAGAAAGAAACAGAAAGCATAAAGTCTAATTTTTAAGGAGCATGAAAACATGGCGAACATTGATCATGCGGCTCTGGAACTGAGAGCAATGGATGAGATGGCGGCAATGGATTCTCCGATCCACCATCTCCATCCGATTGCCAAGGTCCTGACCACAATGGTATTTATCTTTACAACAGCATCTTTCCGCATTTACGATCTGTCCGGCCTCTTTCCAATGCTTCTGTATCCTGTGTGCATCTTTGCCTTCAGTGGTATCTCCGTAAGGTCATGCTTTTATAAGCTGAGGCTGATGCTGCCTCTGGTCTGTGCTGTCGGATTGTTTAATCCGATCTTTGACCGGGCCATTCAATTTTATATCGGCAATGTGCCTGTCACAGGTGGTATGATCTCTATGGTCACTTTATTGCTCAAAGGTGTCTTATGTCTGATGGCGTCCTTCGCGCTTATTGCCACAACATCCATAGATGCTATCTGCGCGGCACTTCGCAAATTCCATGTTCCGGGAGTTCTTGTCACTCTCCTCTTATTGACCTACCGGTATATTTCTGTGATGATCGATGAAGTCTCAGTAATGGTTACTGCTTACAAATTAAGGGCTCCTGGACAAAATGGAATTCATTATTCTGCCTGGGGATCTTTTCTCGGGCAGCTTTTGCTTCGCAGCATGGACAGGGCAGAGGAACTCTATGCCTGTATGCAGCTGAGAGGTTTTGCGGGTGAATTCCGATATGCAGACCATCGCAAGATGGAGACAAGGGACATGGTCTATATGGTGATCTTGATCCTGTTGATCCTGCTTGTCAGAATGGTACCCGTTGCAGAAATGATAGGGCGTATCGCCACAGGAGGCATCGTATGATCCGATTTGAACATGTATCTTTTGCTTATGAAAAATCCAGTCCTGTTCTGACAGATCTGAACATGAAGTCGGAGGCC
>JAZUHQ010000076.1:0-2118 GCA_045641805.1 Lachnospiraceae bacterium | reverse complement strand
CTTTTTCTACTGTCATATCTTCTTTTAAAATGGCCACTTCCTGATCCATGGCACCGATAATACCGATCATCTTGATATCCTCCATTCAGTTGTATCTATGCGTTTAAGCCCTTTCGGACCTCTGATTCTTCTGTATTCTATCATAGGAGTGGGTGGGGCATCAAGTGTGCTTGCGTAATAGATAGGAACAAGGCATCAGTGTGCACCGGTGCGACACGTTCCCACTCACGCATCCGTGCAGCGGTACTAAGTTCGTTCTTCGCAGGCTCGAACTCACTAAGGACCGGCCGTCTGCGATGGTCCACCTTGTGCACAACGGATGCCTTCATGAGCCCTAAGTATATCGCCACACGCACACCGGTGGGGCGCGTTCCCACTCAAAATTTTATATTCAAGCATCTAGTCGCTCTCTTTATCTTCTGTTATACTTAAGGTTGGTAGTCTAAAACTATACAAATCAAAAAGCGAGGTATTTACAATGTATACATACAAAACAAAAGGCACATGTTCCAAAGCAATCAATCTTGAGGTAGAGAATGGTATCATCACACACTGCGATTTCGTCGGTGGCTGCATGGGTAACACACAGGGTGTTGCAAAGCTTGCTACAGGTCGTCCTGTTGAGGATGTCATCTCCATCGTTGAAGGTATCCAGTGTGGTTTCCGCGGCACATCCTGCCCAGACCAGCTTGCAAAGGCATTAAAAGAGTATCAGGCCAGCCTGTAATCCGGGAGGCGTTGTTTCATGAAAAAGATCGTCTTAACCGGTGGCGGTACAGCCGGTCATGTCACTCCAAACATTGCGCTGATGCCAGAGCTGAAGGCGCATGATTTCCAGATCTCCTATATCGGTTCTCACACCGGTATGGAGAGAGAGATGATCGAAGAAACAGGCACTCCTTACTATGGCATCTCCACAGGTAAGCTCCGCCGCTACTTCGATCTGAAAAACTTTACAGATCCTTTCAGGATCATCAAAGGTTTCTTTGAGGCTGTTTCCCACCTCAAAAAGATCCGTCCGGACGTGGTCTTCAGTAAAGGCGGCTTCGTTGCAGTGCCTGTTGTCCTTGCAGCGAAAGTGCTCAAGATCCCATGCGTGATCCATGAATCCGATATGACACCAGGTCTTGCCAACAAGATCTGTATTCCAACAGCCGCTAAGATCTGCTGCAACTTCCCTGAGACAGTCAAGTATCTGCCTGCAGACAAAGCGGTTCTGACAGGATCTCCGATCCGTCAGGAGCTTCTGGTCGGCGATAAGGCCAAAGGTCTGGCATTCTGTGGTTTCGATGACAGCAAGCCTGTGATCCTGATCATGGGCGGCAGCCTTGGTGCCGTTGCAGTTAATGAAGCTGTCAGAGCCATCCTTCCTGAGCTCTTAAAGAAGTATCAGGTCATCCACCTTTGCGGTAAAGGTAAGACAGAACCTTCTCTGGATGGCACACCTGGTTATGTTCAGTATGAGTTTATCAAGGATGAACTCCGTGACCTCATGGCAGCCAGCGATCTGATCATCTCAAGAGCCGGTGCCAATGCCATCTGTGAGTTCCTGGCCCTCAGAAAACCAAACATTCTCATTCCACTGCCTGCCGGCGCCAGCCGTGGTGACCAGATCCTCAATGCGGAATCTTTCCAGAAGCAGGGCTTCTCCTATCTCCTCCCTGAGGAAGAGATCACAAACGAAGGCCTTCTTGAGATCGTAGAAGAAGTTTTCGCTAACCGTGCCGTCTATGAAGATGCCATGGAAAAGAGCAACCAGAACTCCGCCATCGAGATCATTGTCGGTCTTGTGGATGAGCTGGCTCGCAAAAAGAAAAGAAGAAACAAAAAGAAAAAATAGAGACTGACGTTATGTCAGACAAAAAAAGATCGTACTTCATTTCGAAGATACGATCTTTTTTCTATAATACCAGGTTCACACATGCGATTATTTCAAACAATCAAGAAATCTGAACAGTCAAACTGGTCCTGTGAGCAATGACGGCTAGTCATCACGATTTGTCCTATAGGCCTCTTCTTCGCTTAAATTATAAAGAAGAAGGGTCACTATGACAACGACGCAGCCTGTGAGGGACAGTGGCGATAAGGTTTCTTTGAGGAAGAGAAAGGTCCAAATGG
>JAZUHQ010000075.1:0-3735 GCA_045641805.1 Lachnospiraceae bacterium | reverse complement strand
CTGAACCGCCAGAGATAAAGCACCGTAATCCTTACTTCCGGGACCGGACTTCATACGGGCAGCCACTTCCTTCTGTACCATGACCGTGATGTTCTTGATCGGTACATGCTGCTCAAAGAGGGCCATAATGATCGGTGTGGTTATATAGTAAGGCAGGTTGGCAACCACCTTGATCGGTCTTCCGCCATTCTTCTCCTGCACCAGCTGGTTGAGGTCCAGAGAGAGGACATCCGCATGGATCACGGTCACGTTGTCGTAATCGGATAAGGTATCCTCAAGGATCGGGATCAGGTTGTTGTCGATCTCAACCGCCACGACCTGTCCTGCTGCCTCTGCCAGATACTGTGTCATCGTACCGATACCAGGGCCGATCTCCAGCACCAGGTCATCCTTACATACTTCCGCACCTGCAATGATGCGCTCCAGGACATGACTGTCGATCAGGAAGTTCTGTCCGAACTTCTTCTGAAAGGCAAACTCATACTTTTTGATGACTTCTATGGTCTTCTGTGGATTTGATAATTTTTCCATATATAAAGGCCCTTTCTACTTGTCCATACGGTACATCTTCATGGCGTTGTTCCATGTCACTTCCATGACTTCTTCAGGTGTCACATTTTTGAGCGCAGCAATCGCCTCCACCACATAGGGGAGATATAAGGAACAGTTGCGCTTTCCGCGGAATGGGGTCGGTGTCAGGTAAGGAGAGTCTGTCTCCAGTACCAGTCTGTCAAGCGGTGCATACTGAACCACTTCCTTGAGCACACGGCTGTTTTTGTAAGTGACCACACCTCCGATACCCAGATACATGCCCATGTTGAGGTAATCTCTGGCCATCTCCACAGAGTAGGAATAGCAGTGAACCACGCCGCCGATCTCGCCGATCTTTTCATCCACAGCGATATCCATGGTATCTTTCGCTGCTTCTCTGGAGTGGATAATGATCGGAAGCTTAGTCTCTCTGGCAAGGCCGATCTGACGGCGGAACCAATATCTCTGATTGGCTCTCACATCCGGCTCTTTTTCCCAGTAATAATCCAGACCGATCTCACCGACTGCCACAACTTTTTCATGCTTAGTCTGCTTGGCAAGCCATGCAAAAGTCTCTTCATTCAGCTGACTCGCATCGCTTGGATGCACGCCTGCTGCCGCATAGATAAAGGGATACTTTTCAGCCAGCTCAATACTTTTTCTTGTCATCTCCAGGTCCGCACCCACATTGACAATGCGTCCGATCCCTGCAGGAACCATCTGACTTAAAAGCTCATCTCTGTCTACGTCAAACTGCTCATCATCATAATGAGCATGTGTTTCAAATATTTTAGCCATTTCTTTTTTCCTTTATCTGATCACTTGATCCTTGGCAGGTTCCATTTATACTGTCTGGCCAGAATACGAATGGCCACAACAGTGATGGCACCTAAAACCATACCCACTGAGATATCATACTGACGTGTAACGATGACACAGACATAAGCACCGATCAGCGAAGCGACCGCATAAATATGTCTGACAAAGATCATCGGCATGTTTTGTGACATCATATCTCGAAGTAAGCCGCCACCAACACCTGTGATCACGCCCACAAACAGCATCAGGAAAATGCTGCTTCTGAAACCACGGGCGATCGCACCGTTGATACCGACCACTGTGAAAATACCCAGTCCTACGGCATCAAAGTAAAACATGATCTCTTCATAGATATAACCGGTCTTTGATGTGGACTGCAGGATCTTGCGTTTGAAATAAATAATGGCAAATAAGACAATCGCTGTGATCGTTGCAATCTCCACGTACAGTGGATTTCTGAAAGCGAGAGGTGGTTTTAATCCTAAAATCACATCTCTGATAATACCACCACCCACCGATGTGGTGATGGCCAGCACAATAATACCAAAGAGATCCATCTTTTTCTCAACACCGACCATAACGCCTGAGGAGGCAAAGGCAATGGTGCCGATGATCTCCAGCATCTTTGAAAATGATTGTGCATCCATTTCTATATTTTTCCCCTTTTATTTCCCCACTTTTTGAAATCTAATCGTGTGTATAAAAAGGATCCGCAAACCGGCTCCTTTAAAAATCATTTAATTAGCAGATTTCTGCACCTGCAGGCATCTGACGCTCAGGTACCATTAAGGACAGATTACCATCTGCATCCTCAGCACAGAGGATCATACCCTCAGACTTGATACCGGCAAGTGTTGCTGGCTTCAGGTTTGTCACAACCATCACCTTCTTGCCAACCATCTCTTCCGGAGAGTAAGCTTTCTTGATACCGGATACGATCTGTCTTACCTGGGAACCGATCTTAACCTGGGAGCAAAGAAGCTTTTTTGATTTCTTAACAGCTTCACAGGCGATGATCTCACCAACCTGGAACTGTAACTTTGCAAAATCATCGTAAGTGATCTCAGCCTTTGGTTCGATATCGATACCATCATCCTCTGCAGCTTCTTCTGCTTCAGGCTCTGCAGCAGGTGCCTGTGCAGCTTTTGCAGCTTCAACCTTGGCGATGATCTCGTTGATATCCACTCTTGCGAAGAGGATCTCAGGCTTCTCAACAAGCTTGTGGCCTGTTTCCATACGGCCGAATGTATCCAGTGCAAGGTAATCTCTCTCCTGTGTACCGATCATGTTGAGGATCTTCTCTGATGTGTCAGGAAGGAAGGCACCAAGTGCAACCGCTGCCATACGGATACCCTCAAAGAGGTTGTAGAGAACAGTTGCAAGTCGATCCTGCTTCTCAGGATCCTTAGCCAGTTTCCATGGCTCTGTCTCATCGATATATTTGTTGCAGCGGCGGAGTAATGTGAAGATCTCTGTGATCGCATCTGCGACACGGAGCTTATCCATCTTGGCATCCAGCTTGCCAGGCATTGCAAGTGCAACTGCCTTGAGATCGTCATCAACCGGCTCACATACGCCAGGATTTGTAACGATACCGCCGAAGTATTTATTGTTCATGGAGATTGTTCTGTTCACAAGGTTACCGAGAATGTTAGCCAGATCGGAGTTCATACGCTCAACCATGAGCTCCCATGTGATGGAACCATCGTTATCGAATGGCATCTCGTGAAGAACGAAGTAACGAACCGCATCTACACCGAAGTAATCTACAAGATCATCCGCGTAAATAACGTTACCCTTGGATTTACTCATCTTGCCTTCGCCGACAAGCAGCCATGGATGACCAAATACCTGCTTTGGAAGTGGAAGATCAAGGGCCATCAGCATGATTGGCCAGTAAATAGTATGGAAACGGATGATATCCTTACCGATCAGGTGAAGATCAGCAGGCCAGTACTTGTTGTAAAGCTCGTCATTGTTGCCATCCACATCATAGCCAAGACCTGTGATGTAGTTGCTGAGTGCATCGATCCAAACGTAAACAACGTGCTTATCATCGAAGTCTACAGGAATACCCCACTTGAAGGATGTTCTGGATACACACAGATCCTGAAGACCTGGAAGCAGGAAGTTGTTCATCATCTCGTTCTTACGGGATTCAGGCTGGATGAACTGTGGATGTGTGTTGATGTGGTCGATCAGTCTGTCTGCATACTTGGAAAGCTTGAAGAAATAAGCCTCTTCCTTTGCATCGATCACTTCACGGCCGCAGTCGGGACATTTGCCGTCCACAAGCTGGGTCTCTGTCCAGAAGGACTCACAGGGGGTACAGTATTTGCCCTTGTAGACGCTCTTGTAGATATCGCCTTTATCATGAAGCTTTTT
>JAZUHQ010000074.1:0-4056 GCA_045641805.1 Lachnospiraceae bacterium | reverse complement strand
ACTGGATCTGGAAACGATGAAGGAGCTGGCGGATGACCAGATCGATCATGTTATCGAGGGCTCTGTAGAAGGCATCGATATCTCCGTGTGCCTCAATACCCAGTCTTGGTAAGTTGATGGATGTGAAACTTAAGTTACCTCTGCCGCATGTCTGCTCTCTGGATGGATCAAAGTGATTACCCATAACACGTGTACGGCAGCCCATGTAAGCGATCTCTGTATTGTAGTCGCCTTCCTTATAATACTGAAGGTTGAAAGGCGCATCAATAAAGCTGAAGTTAGGGAAAAGACGCTGTGCGCTTGTCTTGATGGCAAGGCGGAAAAGGTCATAGTTTGGATCGCCCGGATTAAAGTTGATACCCTCTTTGACTTTGAAGATCTGTACAGGGAAGATCGGTGTCTCACCGCCGCCAAGACCATCTTCTGTCGCATTCAGAAGGTTGCGGATGACGATCCTTGCCTCCTCGGAAGTGTCTGTACCATAGTTGATGGAACTGAATGGTACCTGCGCACCTGCTCTGGAGTTCATGGTATTTAAGTTGTGCACGAGAGATTCCATGGCCTGATGGGTCTGCTTCTCTGTGCTCTTGAATGCCTCTGCCACTGCAAATGCATGGGCTTTGGCAAGGACTTCTGCGTCGATACCGCATGGGCGGAGTGCTTTCATCTCTTCAAGGTAAGCATCCATGTTGCGGATACGGAGCTCCGTCTTCATATCGGCTTTCAGCTGATCGATCACATCATCAGCGATCGCATCATCGACACCGCCCTGAAGTCTCAGGCCGGCTGAGAACCAGATAAAGTATTCTTTGCGGTAGGTCTTCTTAACGCCCTCTGCCATGGCATAGTCAAAGTTAGGTACACTCTGACCACCGTGCATCTCGTTCTGATTAGCCTGAATAGCGATACAAGCTAAAGATGCATAGGTGCCGATGGACTGTGGTTCACGCACGTAACCGTGACCTGTGGAGAAGCCCTCCTTAAAAAGCTTGATCAGGTCGATCTGACAACATGTCTCCGTCAGCATATAGAAATCCTTATCGTGGATATGGATATCGCCGTTGAGATGGGCTGCAGCCACATCCTTTGGAAGCACATAGTTGTCAACGAAGTATTTGGCGGACTCGGAACCGTACTTGAGCATGGTACCCATGGCTGTATCACCATCGATATTGGCATTCTCACGTTTGATATCCTCGTCCATGGCGCTGGAGTAGGTCAGCTTGCTGAAGATGTCCATGAGGTCCTCTTCTGTCTGACGGATCTTGGTATGCTCCGCGCGGTAGAGGATGTAGGCCTTGGCTGTTTTGGAATAACCAAACTTGATCAGGGTCTCCTCTACAATATCCTGGATGTATTCAACTGTGATCAGTGAATTCGGATCCAATCTACGGCAGACCTTCTGTGTCAGATAGGACAGATCTTCATAGTTCATGTCCTCATCTGTGACTGCCTTATTCGCAAGGCAGATGGCATTCAGGATCTTGACAGAGTCAAAAGCCACCATCTCACCATTACGTTTCTGAATTTTTTCAATCATCTATTTTCCTCCCGGTGCCATTACCCCTCTTGATTACTGCAGACTTGCAGCTTAATGGCACATGTTGTAACAGAGTCTGGGGTCCCTTACAACATCTAGTATTATAAATCAATATATTGTGTTTGTCAATCGAACACAACCACAACATATTGGAAAAGATGGGAATCTGATCCTTATTCTGAGAGGAAAGAATAAAGCGCTTCCGGCGTGTCCACTATAGTCTTCACATCAAATGTTTCAAGAAGTGAGCGGTCTCTGAAGCCCCAGCTGACCAGGATGCAATCCAGCTGGCTGTTGACGCTGGTCGCATAATCCACCTCGGAATCACCGACATAAACCGCCTTTTCTTTCTCTGACCCTAAGGCTTTTAAAGCTGCATAGACTGTATCCGGTGCCGGCTTCTTGGCAATACCGGCCGCCTCGTTCTCTCCGATGGATACTGGCAGAAGGTCATCAAAGTAGAGCTTACTCAGGGCACACACTGCGTCGTGGAACTTATTGGAAACGATCGCCATCTTGTAACCTTCGCCCGCCAGCTTCTCAACCAGTTCCTTCATACCGTCATAAGGACGGGTCTTGATCTGGGAGTGAGCGCCATAGTATTCCTTAAAGTAAGCAAAGACTTCCTCAAAATCCGGTGCAGACTCACCGCCCGGCACCGCCAGTTTCATCAGTCTCAGAACACCATTCCCTACAAACTGTCTGACTTCCCCGATCGTTCTCTCAGGGTAGCCGAACTTTCTGAGCGCCGCATTGACACCATCGGTCAGATCCTCCAGTGTATCCAGCAGCGTACCATCCATATCAAAAATGACTGTGTCATATTTTTTCATTTTTTATGTCCTTTCATCCCTCCTGTTCGATGTTCCTCTTCTACTCTAAACGCCCGGATAAGGAAAAAAGTGGACAACTATCAAAGTCAGCCACTTTTTTTCTTTCCGCGTTGAGGAAAACATCCGCAACAGGAAGTATCCTTACATTTGTTTTCTTACGATCAGATATTCGTCACCCATTTTGAAATAAGGGCAATTGTAGCGTGAATCACTCATGAACTGATACATCTCGTCCTCATCCAGGTCGATCTCACATGTATAGCATTCATAGTCATCATCATAACTGTAATAGGCACAGATATCACAGCTGGATACCTGTTTTTTCTTTGTCTCCTTACCCATGGTGTCTCCTATACCGATCAGTCTTTCAGAATCTCAGGTCTGTTCTTCATCTCGTGTGGATAGTAGTGGTCGCGGTCCTGCATGATCACAGTACCGATACCAACGATACTGAAGATCTCAATGAGGATGGCATGTTCATGCGCAACGCCAAGGAAATGAACACGAGGAATGCCTTTATCGATCAGATCAAGACCGAAGTTGACCTTTGTCAGCATTTTGCCTGTGAATGCATCCGCATCCTTCATCGCCAGCACTTCCGGGAATGTCATCTGGGAGATGATCTCACCTGTTGCGCTGTCGTGGATACCATCATCTGCACCCATGTAGATGACCTTCTCCGCATTGACAAGGAGGGCTACCTGGTAAGCCGCCTCCTCAGGGGAGATGATCTGATCCTCTGTATCGATATCATTTGGTGTGATGACAGGGATATAGTCATTGTTCAGTGTCATGTTGATGGTCTGGAGATCGATACCGCAGATACCAACCGCCTTGATACCACAGAACTCGATCAGCTTGGCCAGACGCTTATTCTCACGGAACTTGTCATAACCCATCTTGGAGTCATGGACAAGGATTGGTTTCATACCGATGGATTTCAGAAGGGCAATATCCTGCATGACGCTCTGTACCTGCGCATCGGACATGAGATTGTTGGCTGAGAAACAAACCACAATGATCTTCTGATTAAAATCACGGATATATGGCAGGGAATCGATCAGAATCTTTGCCTTGCCTTCTTCTTTATATAAACGTTCCATAAAATAACCTCTTTTCGTAGAAACAGGACCCGAAGGTCCGTCATCTTGCCTCTGAAGATTATACCCTCTAATCCCCCAAAAAGCAAGCCCTTTGCACGATTCCGGGGCCTTTGCAGGCAGGTCCATGCACTTCATGTCACCAAGGGATCCTTTTCTGCACAAGAGATTTTCTTGTCGTTCCGATCTATATCTGCTACAATGGTCAGTAGTAATTTTTAAAGGAGTTTCCTATGGAACGTTACGCAGTTCAACCTATTTTTACAGATATAGAAAAATCCAAACGTTTTCACCTGGAGATCGACGCCCCGGGATCTAAGAGTATCACCAACCGCGCCCTCATGCTGGCTGCACTTGGTGATGGCACGACGGTCCTCCATGGCACCCTCTTCTCGGATGACTCCAGGCACTTCCTTGGCTGCCTGGAAGCGCTTGGCTTTTCGGTGCGCGTGGATGCGCCAAACCATACCGTCACTGTAAAGGGTCACGGCGGACGTATTCCAAACGAAAAAGCCTCCATCTATGTCGGCAGTGCAGGTACAGCCGCACGCTTTCTGACCGCCATGCTGGGCCTTGCCAAAGG
>JAZUHQ010000073.1:0-10961 GCA_045641805.1 Lachnospiraceae bacterium | reverse complement strand
ATATGAAGGTTACCATCACCAGCATGACCGAAGGATTCGATTCTAAGACCAAGTCTCTCACCTACGCCGTAAACATAGAGAACGTATGGAGCGATCTGATCAAGAGGAACTACAACGTCACACTCATCAAGTAACTCAAGGCCATCCTTCCAGGATGTCTCGGACTTGATAGCCTCAAGGAAGGAGCTTCTTGCAGCCCAAGCATCTTTGATCTTAGCAGGTGTATCAGCAACGAGAACGTCGATAGCGCCAGCTTCAAGAACGATTTCAGATGCAACTTCGATGATCTCTTCAAGTTCTTCTTTGGACTTGCCATCGAATGTTACAAGGAGGTATGCACCAGCCTTAACACCGTCGATAACCTGTGGATATACGGAACGGCCGATATATCTCTCGGAAACCTGAACGATAGCAGCTTCCATGAACTCAAGAGCCTGAGGATCAAGGTGGTTGAATTTGAACTTAGGAACTGTAGAAATACAATCCTCAAGTGTCTCATAAGGGATAACTAAGGAGATAACTTCCTTAGGAGCTGGGATAATCTTTAATGTAAGCTCTGTGATGATACCAAGTGTACCTTCAGCACCAACAACGAGGTTAAGTAAAGAATAACCGGAAGAAGTCTTGGAAACCTTGGAACCAAAGTTAACAACTTCACCTGTTGGAAGAACAACTTCCATAGCACGAACGTAGTCACGAGTAGCGCCGTACTTACAAGCTCTCATACCACCTGCGTTTGTAGAAACGTTACCACCAAGTGTAGCGAACTTTTCACCTGGATCTGGTGGGTACATAAGGCCCTGTCTCACGCAGTCTTCAGCAAGGTCGTTAAGAAGTACGCCTGGCTGTACTTTAACTACGAAGTTGTCAAGATCGTACTCAAGGATCTTGTTCATTTTTGTTGTGTTGATAACGATACCGCCATAGATAGGAACGCAAGCACCAACAAGACCTGTACCAGCACCACGTGGTGTTACAGGAATATTGTTCTCGTATGCGATCTTAACAGCTGCAGCTACATCTTCTGTGCAAGATGCATCAACAACAACTTCTGGCATCTTCTTACCATAGATGGACATTTCATCATGGCAGAAATCTTCATTGATGTCTTCGCCAACGAGGATCTTCTTAGGCTCGATAACGGCCTTAAGAGCTTCGATGACCTCAGGAGTCACTTTGTTATAACTCATAATTATTTCCTCCTACTTTTTAAATATATACGACCAATAGCATCCATTGGCCCTACCACTTACACTATAATTATAATTGAACTGACCCTTTTTGTCTAGTGAAAATTATCTAAATTGAATCTTTTTGACTTGTTTTTTATTGTGAAAAATTGAATAAATTTCATCAAAAAAAGTCAAAACCAAGAAAAGAATCCCCAAAACAGGTGATTCTTTCCTCATCTTTTTTCGACTATTTATCCATATAATCCTCGATATATTTGAAGTGAATATCCAGCGCATTTCTGGCTGCACGACGATCACCTTTCTTAAGTGCCTGTACAATTTCCGTGTGCGATGCCATTAAGCCTGATTTGTTTTCGTTATCACTCAGAATTTTGGATCGCATATCTTTGATAAATCGGTCCATCACAACCGTCAGGGCCTGAAGGTTATCGATAATAAAACGATTACCGGAGGCTTCCGCAATGGTATAATGGATCATCTTGTCATAATGCGCTTTCTTCTCTTCTTCCGGAGTCTCCTCCAGCATTTTCAGATACATTTCCAGATCCGCGATCTGTTTCGGTGTAATGTTTCTGATGGCACTGTTCAGCGCCTGACACTCCATGCAGTATCGGAATTCATTCAGTTCCTGAAGCGTTCCCTCTTCCAACATGTACATCAGTGTCATAACCTCAATCAACGTATTTCCAAAGTTATCGGAGATGTAATTGCCCGCACCCTGATAGCTTGAAATAGCACCCATACGTTCAAGAATACAAAGGCCCTCTCTCACTGAATTCCGGCTTGCACCCAGCAGCTGAGAAAGCTCACGTTCAGGAGGCAATTTATCACCGATCTTATAATTGCCCTCCATAATTTCGTATTCTACGAAATTGATTATTTTTTCATATGCTCTTGTACTATCTGCCATTATTCTTTCCTATTCTACTGATCTAACGACGGTTACATTCCCCTGTGCACAATTACTATTGTCGTTTATATCTTAACAAAATTATGACAAGTTTACAACATTGTATTCCGATTTAATACAATCCATTATTGTATTTTTTTGAACACCATGCACAAACATGCAGTCTAATATTCTCACTTTTTAGAATTTCTGTCAAATCTATTGATGTTCGCACCATATTAGATTCATTGAAACATGTGAAAAATTTCTCTAAATCTCAACAAAATTCCATCCAGAACAAACTTCCTGCGGAGGCTTTTATTTCACAGGAAGGATGTTTTCTGTGAAATAAAAAAGGAGGATGCATATGCATCCTCCTTAAAAATCGCTTTTATGAAATTAGCAGATCGCTTTCTTTGGACATACATCCTTACATGCGCCACAGTCAACACACTTATCATAGTCGATAACAGCGTTGAAGTTAACTACATGGATTGCGTCATGCTCACATGTCTTCTGACACTTCATACAACCGATACAGGAAACCTTACAAGCCTTCATAGCGTCAACACCCTTGTCTGTGTTGGAGCAAAGAACATGATGCTTGTGGCCATAAGGAACGATAGAGATAACGTGCTTTGGACATGTCTTTACACAGATACCACAACCTACACACTTATCCTGGTCGATCATAGCGATACCGTTATGTACGATGATTGCCTTCTCTGGACATACAGCTGCACAGTCACCATGACCAAGACAACCGAATGTACATGTGCTGTCACCACCGAACATAAGGGAAACAGCCTGACATGTATCAACGCCATCATAGATCAGTTTCTGACCAGCGTTTTCGCATGTACCGTTACAGTTAACGAGAGCAGCTTTTCTAACCATTTCGCCGGCAGCGAGACCAAGGATCTCAGCACACTCCTGAGCTACATCAGGACCACCAGGGGAACAAGCACCAAGCTGTGCTGTACCCTGAGAAAGAGCTGCAGCGTAACCATCACAACCGGAGAAACCACAAGCACCACAGTTAGCGCCTGGAAGAACCTCACGGATGAGAGCCTGCTTCTCATCTACTGGTACGTAGAAAACAACAGAAGCTACGGAAAGGAGAAGACCTGCGATGATAGCAATTACTGCTACTAAGATAACACCACTCATTAATTAATCCCTCCTATTTGAAAATACCATCTACAAGACCACCGAAGCCAAGGAAAGAACAAGCTACGATAGATGCAGATACAAGTGTAATTGGAAGTCCCTGTAAGGACTTTGGAATATCAGATGTCTCAAGTCTGCCACGAACACCTGCGAAAAGTGTCATAGCTACAAGGAAACCGAAACCGGAACCAATTGCGTTAACAAGCGCTTCGATATAGTTATAACCGGAGTCAATATTCAGTGTTGTAACACCAAGTACTGCACAGTTTGTTGTGATCAGAGGAAGGTATACACCAAGTGCGGAATAGAGAGGTGGCATATTCTTCTTCATGAAGGACTCGATGAACTGTACAAGTGCAGCGATGATCAGAATGAATACGATTGTCTGAAGATAACCAATACCAAAACGATCAAGAACGAATGTCTGGATAGGCCATGTAACAGCTGTAGCAACTGTCATAACAACGATAACGGCAGCACTCATAGAAACAGCTGTATCAAGCTTCTTGGATACGCCAAGGAAAGGACAGATACCAAGGAACTTAGATAAGATATAGTTGTTAGTAAGAATAGCCGCAAGGAAGATAGAAAGTAATCCTGTAATTGACATTATTAACAACCTCCTTCTGTTGCTTTACGGCAGTTCTCTGCCTGTGGACAGTTACAACACTCAAGTGTAGCAGGCTCTTTGCCCTTACCCTCAGCGATTCTGTTGAATAATGCGATGAGCATACCAAATACGAAGAAACCACCTGGTGGAAGGATGAGGATCAGCATAGGCTGAATTAAAGAACCATCATTAAGAACCATACCCATCCATGTACCATTACCAAGAATCTCACGGATAGAACCCATTAAGAACAGAGCGATTGTGAAACCAATACCCATACCTAAACCATCGATAACAGATGCAAGAGGTTTGTTCTTGGAAGCGAAAGACTCGGCACGGCCAAGGATAATACAGTTAACTACGATCAGAGGAAGGAAAATACCAAGTGCGGAGTCAAGAGCAGGCACGAAGGCTTTTACCAGCATCTGAATAATTGTTACGAAACCAGCGATGATTGTGATGAAAGCTGGGATACGTACTTTATCTGGGATGATATTTCTAAGTAAAGAAATAACAAGGTTAGAACCGATCAGTACAAGAGTAGCTGCAGCACCCATACCGATACCGTTGAACGCCTGTGTTGTAACGGCAAGTGTAGGACATGTACCAAGTACAAGACGAAGTACAGGGTTCTCTTTGACAAAACCGGCTGTTAAAATTTCGCCATAGCTTTTCTGTTTTTTAGCCATTAGTTTGCACCTCCTACTGCCTTGAACTGAGCGATTGCATCGTTAACGTCTCTTGTTACAGCACGAGATGTGATTGTAGCACCGGCAACTGCCTCGATTGTACCACCATCTTTTGTAACTGCGAAATCTGCATCTGCAGCGTTGTCAACGAACTGTGCTCTCTTCTCGATACCAGCGGCATCTGTGCCAGCCCATTTAGCGCCAAGACCTGCAGTCTCTGTCTGCTGTGTAACTTCAACACCGGTAATAACGCCATCAGCGCTGATACCGATCATAGATACAACGTCGCCGCCGTAACCCTTGTTGGAACCTGTGAATACATAACCGGCACCGTTTGTTGCCTCATAGTATGTAAACTCAACACCATCAAGAGTTGCTGTCTTCTCTTCAAAACCATCAGCTGCTGGAAGAACTGCCTGTCTGGATGCCTTATCAGCCTCAGCCTGGTTAGCAGCGATCTTCTCTACTGTAGCTGTGTTTGTAGCGAACAGAAGAAGTGTAACTACTGTTGCGATAACGAATAACTTAATCGTTGGAATACCAATTGATTTAAAATCCATTATTTAGCCTCCTTTACTGTACCGAATGGTGCTGGAGTTGTGACTCTCTCAATCAGTGGAACGATGATGTTCATGAGAACGATTGAGTAGGACACACCTTCTGGAAGGGAAGCGAATACACGGATAAGAACTGTAATGATACCTGCGCAAAGAGCGTAGATAACTTTACCCTTATTTGTAAGAGGGCTTGTAACATAGTCTGTAGCCATGAAGATCGCACCGATCATAAGACCACCGGAAAGGATGTGCATAACTGGATCCTGACCTGGCATGATAAGTGTCAGAACGAATACAGTTGCAATATATGTTACAGGGATGATTGCGGAAATAACCTGCTTATAGATAAGGTAGATACCACCGATGATAAGAGCGATAGCACATGTCTCACCTAAACAACCAGGTGTGTTACCAAGGAACATATCCATATAGGAATACTGACCAAGCACATCACCGCCAGCTGCAAGAACACCAAGAGGAGAAGCTGTAGCTGTTGTATCAGCACCGAAGTTACCGGATGGATACCATGTTGTCATGAGTACTGGGAAAGAGTTCATGAGGATGATACGAGCGAGTAAAGCTGGGTTAACGAAGTTCTGGCCGATACCACCGAACATCTGCTTGCCCATAACGATCGCAATAACACCACCAATGACTGGTACATAAACAGGAACACTTGATGGAAGGTTGAAAGCAAGAAGAAGACCTGTAACAACGGCACTGAGGTCGCCGATTGTCTGCTCACGTTTCATAACCTTACGGCATACATACTCGGAAATAACACAAGAAGCAACTGTAATAATTGTTACGATTGCTGCTCTCACACCGAAATAGTAAATGGACATTACGAGTGCAGGTACTAAAGCGATGATAACATCGAGCATAATGTTCTTTGTTTTAACCGGAGTAGTAATATGAGGTGATGAAGAAACAATTAATTTATTATCCATTATATACACCTACCTTCCTAGTTTCCTGCATTACGAAGAATTGCTTTACCAATTCTCATAGACTGAACGAGTTTTCTGCTTGCTGGACATACGAATGAACAACATCCACATTCCATACAAGTCATAACACTAAACTTCTTAAGGTCGTCAACGTTCTTGTAGATTGTTGCAGCTTCAAGCTTAGTAGGCATAAGATTCATTGGACATGCGTTTACGCAACGACCACAGCTGATACAAGCTGTTGGATCATATGATTTTGCATCGTTCTCGTCGAATGCGAGGAATGCATTGTTCTGCTTGAGAACAGGGAAATCATCTGTCATAAGAGCAGCACCCATCATAGGACCACCGGAGATCAGTTTTGCAGGAGTACCCTTGTAACCGCCTGTAAACTCAATGATATCTTTGATCTTTGTACCGATATAAACTCTTACGTTCTTTGGCTCATTGATAGCGGAACCATCAACTGTTACACGCTTTGTTGTAAGAGGCATACCTGTCTTTAAGTAACCGCCAAGGAAACCAACAGATGCAACGTTCATTACGATACAGCCAACGTCTGAAGGAAGTTTTCCAGGAGGTACCTGACGACCAGTACACTGATCGATGAGCACTTTTTCAGCACCCTGTGGATAACGTGAAGGTAAAGAAACAACTTCGATGTTTGGCTCATTTGCTGTGAGCTCCTGCATAAGCTTGATAGCTTCTGGCTTGTTGTCTTCGATACCGATTAAGCACTTTTTAGTAACAGGAACATACTTCATAACATTCTTGATACCATAGAGTACATTTTCATGGTTCTCCATGATCTCACGAACGTCGGCAGTGATGTAAGGCTCACACTCTGCAGCATTGATGCAAAGATATTCGATTTCATCCTTAGGATTTAACTTGATGTGAGCTGGGAAGCCGGCACCACCAAGACCTACAAGACCGGAAGCCTTAACTGCTGCAATGAAATCCTCTTTTGAATTGACAACAGGTGGTGCAATAGATGGATCAGGAGTCTGCAGACCATCAGTATCAATAATGATAGCTGTAGCTTTTGAACCATTTGGCATCAGAATTGTGTCAATCTTTTTGACTGTTCCTGACACGCTGGAATGAATCTGAGCAGACATGAATGCAGGGCTGCTACCAACGACAGTACCAACATACACCTGGTCCTTCATTTTAACCTGAGGTGTACATGGAGCACCGATATGCTGAGACATAACGATTGTTACCTGAGCTGGAACAGGCATCTCTACTGTCTCGCATGCACTTGTGTGTTTTCTGTGTGGTACAGGTGCACCGGAAGTCTTAACAAATCCCAACCTGCCAAGAAGACTTGATTGTTTTGCCATTTGAATCCTCCTCTGTTTTTTTGGGTTAAATACCCAATTAACATTATTTAATAAACCAGAGCTGAGCTTGATCAGTTCTGATTATATTCTACGAGTGTATACGCAGAATCTTCCGGATTAAAATCCAGAATGTCCAATATATCGGGATCGCTATACCATACAACTTTTTCGGTATCTACGAAAATCGCCCGGCAATCGTACTGCTCTGCCAGCTTCATGCCATCCTCAAGGCCGAGAATAAAACATGCAGTTGAAAGCGCATCACCGATCGTACCATCCTCTCCTATGATCGTCACCTGCATCAGACCGCTGTCTGCGGGATAGCCGGTTCTTGGATCCAGGATGTGATGATAACGTTTTCCCTCAGCTTCAAAAAATCTTTCGTAATCACCGGATGTGGTGATCGTACAGTCGGTAGTGGTAATGACACCAAGCAGATCCTCCTCGCTTCCTCTCGGATCACGAAGAGCCACCCTGAACATACTGCCGTCTTTTTTTGTTCCGGATAAACTGATGGAACTTCCGGCAGAGATCATGGCGCCTTTGGATTCGCTCTCTTTAACGATCGCCATAGCATGATCAAGAGCATATCCTTTACCGATCGCTCCAAGTTCAATTGTCAGTGCTTCATTACCGGAACTTAGAATGCCATTCTGATAATCAAGCTCTGTGTAATCGATCTTGTCGAGTACAGCATCGATCTCTTTCTGATTCGGTACTGTCATTGAATCGGGATCAAAATCCGCATCCTGCATCTTATCAAAGCTCCAGAGCTGTGATAACGGCAGAACCGTCATATCAAAAGCTCCCTGACTCTTTTCACTGACATCTAATGCGTTCCTGATCATTTTGTCGATCTGTGTCATGTCCTGACTGTGATTTTTGTTGAAGAGCGCCGGAAGAGATGCTTCCACACGCCATGAAGTCATCTGATCGATTTCTGAAAGATCCGATTGGATCTCACTGATCACATTGGATGCATCCTGACCGATCACACGGACTGTAAATACAGTACCCATAGCAAATGTATAGGCGGTTTCATCCCCCTGCTTATTGTCAAAACTATGTCCAGCAACATTACCGCATCCTGTCATCAGAAGCAGGCTAAAACCGCCCAAAGCTGCCAGAAAACGACCGATTTTCCTCTTTTTCAACGTTTCACCTCTGTTGTATAGATGATGTCCAATATAAAGGCATTGTACACAACTATAAACATTTTACTATGTCAATACATTTTATTCAAGTCCTGTTCAGCATTTTAAACAAGACACAAAAAAAGAAGGAACACTTTAAAGTTCCTTCTCTTCCATGTAATTCATATATTTTGAGACCATCAAAGCAATCTGGAAAATAATCGCATCCTCAAAAACTCTCAGATCAAGACCTGTCGCTTTGTTGACTTTTTCAAGACGATAGACAAGCGTATTTCTGTGGATAAAGAGCTGTCTCGCTGTTTCAGAAATGTTCAGACTGTTCTCAAAGAAACGGACGATCGTTGTCAGTGTCTCCTCATCGATCTCATCAAGTGCACTGTCCGGAAAAACTTCATTCATGAAAACTTTGCAGAGGGATAATGGCAGCTGATAGATCAGTCGGCCAATGCCAAGACTATCGAATGCGATCACAGATCTGCCTTCATAGAAGATCTTGCCTACATCCAGTGCCATTTTTGCTTCATTATAGGAATCTGCAATGTCCTTCAGAAGGTTGACACCTGTGCCGATCGCAACCTTCGCATTCGTCATCGCTTCCGTATTCAGAAGGTCCACAATGGAATACGCGAGTTCTTCCAGATCTTCTTTTGTCTCATCCTGACCCACCTCTTTGACAAGAACGATCATGTTTTCATCGATGGAGACAATAAAATCTTTGTTGCTGCCGGTAAAGAGACCTTTGATGATCTCTCTGGCTGTGTGATCTCTGTCTCGATCAACTTCCACCAGCATGACCACTCTCTCCGCTTCAGGATTGATGCGGAGCTTGGCAGCCTTCGGATTGATATCCATCTGAAGGATATTATTCAGCAGGACACTCTTGATAAAGTTTTCCTTATCATATTTTTCCTTGTAGGCGGAAAGCAGATTGTGGATCTGAAAAGCAACCAGCTTACCAATTGTATAAAAATCATCCGTATCACCTTTGATCAGCATAACGTATTCAAGGCCGCCGCTGTTGAACACTTTAAAATACTGAAAACCGGATACAACCTGGATCTCTGCAGGGGACTGAATGAATGACTGAACAGAAGTCATATGGTGATCATCAAGATTTCCTGTAGCCGCTACGATCTTGCATTCTGTATCAAAAAGAAACAGATCGGTACGTGCGATATTTTTGACACCTTCAAGCGTAGACTGAAGCATCTGATTATACGCCATTGGTATGCCTCCTTCCATTGATATGTAACTAAGAAAAGAGGGAACACATAATGTATTCCCTCTTAAAAGATTCAAGCAAATACTAGTTAGTAATTGTTACCTGTGTTTCTTTGTCGAATACATGAATCTTGTCGATATCGAATGTAATCTTAAGAACATCACCGGATTTAACACGAAGTGTTGGACGCTCACGACATGTTACGTCGATTGTCTCGTCAACTGTAAGGTATACAAATACCTCAGCACCGAGCATCTCGTATACTCTAACTGTAGCATTAGCAAAATGCTCTGTAGCATCTGGAACACAGTAAACGTCTTCAGGTCTGATACCGATTGTAACTTCCTTACCCATGTAATCCTTAACGTTAGCAGCCTTCTCAGCGTTAAGAGGAATAACGTGACCGTTACCGTACTCTACGCATGTCTGGCCATCAGCTGTGATTACCTTAGCTGGGATGAAGTTCATCTGTGGAGAACCGATGAAGCCAGCTACGAACTGGTTACCTGGACGATCGTAAAGGTTCTGTGGAGAATCAACCTGCTGAACGATACCGTCTTTCATAACAACGATTCTTGTACCAAGAGTCATAGCCTCTGTCTGGTCATGTGTTACGTAGATGATTGTGGACTGAAGTCTCTGATGTAACTTGGAGATCTCAATACGCATCTGAACACGAAGCTTAGCATCAAGGTTGGATAAAGGCTCGTCCATAAGGAATACCTTAGGCTCACGAACGATTGCACGACCCATAGCAACTCGCTGTCTCTGACCACCGGATAACATCTTTGGCTTTCTCTCAAGAAGGTGCTCCATATCAAGGATTCTAGCAGCTTCATGAACACGCTTGTCGATTTCATCCTTAGGCATCTTTCTTAACTTAAGACCGAATGCCATGTTATCATAACTTGTCATATGTGGGTAAAGAGCGTAGCTCTGGAATACCATTGCGATATCTCTGTCCTTAGGCTCTACATCGTTCATAAGCTTGTCGCCGATGTAAAGTTCGCCCTTACTGATATCTTCAAGACCAGCTACCATACGAAGTGTAGTAGATTTACCACAACCGGATGGACCTACGAAGATAACGAACTCTTTGTCTTCGATCTCAAGATTGAAGTCTTTAACAGCATTGAAGCCGTTAGGATAGATTTTGTAAATATGTCTAAGTGATAAACTTG